>JBIKSQ010000086.1:0-5844 GCA_044348555.1 Candidatus Nanopelagicales bacterium
TTTGGTTGTGGTTGATGGTCGGGGCAGTTTTGTGACGCAGCTAAACCCTTCAATAGGCGATGCCTTTCTAAAGATCATCGGCTTTGAAAATTTGGGTGAGGAGCTGTTTGTTAAGCGGGTAATGGCAGTCGGTGGCGATTCACTCGAGTGCTGCGATGCGGACTCAAGACTTTTGCTCAACGGTCAGAGCCTTATAGAGCCTTACCTCTTTGCCGCGGCCAGTGAAGACGAATTTGTCATCCAAGTTCCGCTAGGTCATGTCTGGCTCATGGGTGACAACCGGAATAACTCACGAGATAGTCGTGATTTATTGGGGATGCCTGGCGGTGGAATGATTCCAATCTCTCAAATTGTTGGACAAGTGCACTTGATTGTGTGGCCACCTGCAAGAATGCAGACCCTAGCAATCAAGGAGTCCAAGTGAGTTCGGCTGAAGAACCAACCGAAGCTGCCACCGATGTCGTAGTTGAATCTGACGTCGAGGCGAAAGTTGGTAAGACGCTTACTGATTATTTGAAGATAGTGAAATCAAGTTTGCTAGTTGGCTTCCGCTGGCTTCGAGAAACTGCCTTTGTAATCGTGATGGCTCTAGCACTTTCTGTTTTTCTACGGACTTTCATATTTCAAGCTTTTTATGTACCTAGTGAATCGATGGTTGAAACTTTTCTGCGCAATGACCGAATCATTGCGTCGAAATTGTCCTATCGATTTGGTGATGTGCACCGCGGCGACATTGTCGTGTTCCGTGATCCAGGCGGCTGGCTTTCATCGCCAGTTGAAATGGAAGGAATTGCCGGGCAACTAAACCAGGCGCTTACTTGGATTGGCGTAGTTCCTGCAAACTCGGGTGAGGATCTGGTTAAGCGAGTTATTGGTTTACCTGGTGATCGAATTCAATGCTGTGCGGATGGAAAAGGTTTGCGCATCAACGGCGTAACTATTGATGAGTCCGAATACGTGGTGGGTAACACCCGCACAATCAAGTTCGACATCGTCGTTCCGGCTGGCCGAATTTTTGTTATGGGAGACAATCGAGAATTCTCAGCAGATTCGCGGGTGCATCTCAATGAGAAAAATGGAACTGTCCCAGTTGAAAACATTGTTGGACAAGTTGCCTTTTTGGTTTGGCCATTTGATCGATTCACACTCATGTCCGGAAATGCTCCGTTTGAAAAAGTGCCTGATCCAAAGTGAATCCAACCCTGAAATTCGAACGTGAACTTTTTTCGCAGGGTTATAAGTTTGTAGTTGGGATTGATGAGGTCGGCCGCGGAGCTTTTGGTGGACCTGTAGCGGTTGGCTTATGTGTTATTTCGGCGGATAGTGGTAACCCGCCATCGGGTGTCAAAGATTCCAAGCTGTTAACGCCAATCGTACGAGAAAAACTAGTGCCCGAGATTCAGAGTTGGGCTGAAAGTTCGGCTGTTGGCATGTCTAGCGCAGCGGAGATTGACGACCTAGGAATGACCGCAGCGTTGCGCCTTGCAGGTATGCGGGCGTTGGCAGAACTTGAATTGGGCGATAACAGCATTCTCATTTTGGATGGCAGCCATGATTGGTTAACACCTGCTCAAGCGAATCTATTCGATGCTGAAGTGGATTTTGATTTTCAAGTTATCACTAAAGTCAAAGCAGACATGAGTTGCTTGAGTGTCGCAGCTGCGAGTGTTTTAGCAAAAGTGCAACGTGACACCTATGTGCGACGTTTAGATGCTGTGTACGTTGGTTACGGATGGGCCAATCACATGGGATACGGCACTGCCGCTCACCGTGAGGCAATCACAAAGTTGGGGCTATCCCCAGAGCACAGAAAGTCGTGGAATATTCACAGCGACTAGTTCGTGCTTGTTTTTATACACAGCTAAATTTTTTCCACTTCCCATGTGATTTCGATTTTTGATTCAGGCAACGGCTTTTTAATTCCCCAATGACCTTAAACAACTTAAGCATTGGCGACTGGGGCGAAGAGTTTGCCGCTCGATTCCTGCAGCGAAAGGGATACCAAATCCTGCAACGAAAATGGCGGTCAGCTGCAGGTGAGGTCGATTTAGTAGCTAAGAATTCGAACGCAATAGTTTTGTGTGAAGTAAAGACGCGATCGACCAGCAACTTCGGACATCCGACTGAAGCTGTGTCAGTTGAGCGCATTGCCCGTTTGCAGCGGGCAGCAGATTTGGTCGTAAATCCGAATCACCTACCGGTGCGAATAGATGTGATTTCAATCCAACTCCAGCCAGTTCTGATTTGTGAGCACTTCGAAGGCGTGTATTCATGAATCTTGCAAAAACGAGAGGGTGTGTACTGCTTGCGGTCTCGGCACACTTGATTGAAATTGAATCTCATATCGCAACTGGGCTAGTGGGTATGCAGATAACTGGACTTGCTGACACGTCAGTAAATGAATCCAGAGATCGAGTTCGCTCTGCAATTCAAAACACTGGACTCGAGTTTCCCCAGAAGCGGATCACTATCGGCTTATCTCCAGCGGCCTTACCAAAACATGGTTCGGCTCTCGATTTGGCAATCGCAATCGCATTGATTGCATCCGCAACCACTGAGCAGTCAGCTTTTGCAGCAAGTTTTATGGCAGAGACGGTTTGGTTTGGCGAACTAGCTCTTGATGGAAGAGTTCGCGCAGTCAAAGGTGTGCTCTTAGCCGCAATCGCAGCAGCCGAAGCCGGTGCAACCCGAATAGTTGTTCCACAGGCGCAGCTTGCTGAGGCTCGGTTGGTTCACAATCTAGAGGTTGTCGGAATTTCTTCGCTAGCAGCTGGATTGAATCTTCTGGGTTGGGAACTTCCGCAAAACTATGAAGATGAATTTGAAGTTGATGTCATCGAGGTCGTTGACCAAGATTATTTAGACATGAGCGATGTGCAGGGGCAACACGCAGCCCGTTTTGCAATGGAAGTAGCGGCGGCTGGAGGGCACCACATCGCCTTGTTAGGAAGTCCGGGAGTCGGCAAAACCTTGCTTGCAAGTCGACTTCCCGGCATTTTGCCGCCATTAGATATTGATTCGGCACTCGAGGTTACAGCGATTGCTTCGCTTGGTGCTCCACTTAAAGGTTTGATTCGGGTGCCACCTTTTGCTGCTCCACACCATACGGCTTCGTATGCAGCGCTCATCGGTGGTGGCACGAGTGTTCCGCAACTAGGGGTGATTTCTCGGGCACACCGGGGAGTTCTATTTTTAGATGAGGCTCCCGAGTTTGCAAGCAACGTGCTCGATGCATTACGGCTGCCACTTGAATCTGGAGAAGTGGAATTGAATCGGCGCACTTTCAATCTCAAACTTCCGGCAAAGTTTCAGTTGATTGTTGCAGCAAACCCATGTCCTTGTGGGTATGCATTAGATGCCCGCTCGAATTGTCGCTGCACTCCCAGTGAACGACGTCGCTATCTGGGAAAGATTTCTGGCCCTTTACTTGATCGTATAGATATTCGTGTAGTTGTAGATCCACCAGCACCACATGAAATGGCCGATGGAAAAGCTGAATCCTCAAACGTCATTCGTGATCGAGTAATCAGCGCACGAGCACTCGCGATTGAAAGATTACGGGGGACACCTTGGCGAACAAACGCAGAGGTTCCAGGGCCGCGGTTACGGGAACTCTTTCCATTGCCAGCGGCAGCACACGGTGTGCTTACCAATTCAGGAAAGTCACAGCGTTATTCACCTCGTGGTCTAGATCGGATTGCGCAGTTAGCATGGACTGTTTCGGATTTAAAAGCCCAAAGCGTTCCAACTGCTGCAGATGTCACAAAAGCAATCGAACTGCGGGAAGCTGGTGGTCGATGGAGCAGCTGAGTGAGAGACAAATCCGAATGGCACTTTCATCGGCGGTAGAACCTGGTGACATCATCATTGGAAAGTTACTACTGAATCATTCAGCGGTTGAGTTGTTTCGGCAGCGCCTATTGCCTGCAAAAGTTTTAAATGAAATAACAGTTGAAAAGATTCAGACACTTGAAGCAGCAACCAAGGAATCCAACTCCAGATATTTGATACCAACGGACGAACAATGGCCAACAGGTTTCAATTTTCTTGGACCGCTTTCACCTGCAGGTATCTGGGTTCGAGGAAAGGGGACACCAACCGCACAAACAGTTTCAATAGTGGGCGCACGCAGCTGCACTAGTTACGGTGAAAACACGGCCAGTCAGATTGCTGCCGACTTAGTGGCCTCGCAGATCACCATCGTCTCGGGCGGAGCGTTTGGAATAGATGCGGCCGCACACAAAGGAGCAATGTGGGCAAGTGGTTGCACGGTTGCAGTTTTAGCTGGGGGAGTTGATATTCCCTACCCAAAAGGCAACTCCGATATGTTTGAACGAATAATGGAAACTGGTTGGCTGGTGAGTGAAGTTCCACCTGGCTCGATACCGCTAAAGCATCGATTTTTGATTCGCAACCGGTTGATTGCTGCTTGGTCGGTTGGCACAGTCGTTGTCGAAGCGCGGATTCGCTCTGGTGCAATCTCAACAGCGAGCCATGCAAACAATCTGGGACTAGAAGTTATGGCAGTGCCCGGCCAAGTCACTTCGCCAAGTTCGAGTGGCTGTCACCAACTAATCAGAGATGGTGCAACCCTGGTGACTTCGGCTGCAGAGGTGATTCAGCAGATATCACCGGTTTATGTGTAATTGTGAGTTTATTCTTAGTGCGTTGCTTTACTCTTAGCTAGGTTTTGGATTAAATCAATTTAACCGCATAAATAAAAAAACTGAATCAGAACTTTGTTTCACCTTAAGTAATCTGCATCAAAGGCGGGGAATCAGATGACAAAAAAACTTAGTCATGATGTCGCTGTACAAAAAATGCAATTCGCCGATTTGGAGCCTCTTGAACCTTATCCAGGAGGCAAAGCAAAATGGCTTTGCCGTTGCTTGCGGTGTGGGCAAGAGGTGCGAACTTCCCTAAGTTCTGTTCGGGCTAATGGTGGTGGGTGTCGACCTTGTGGTCTCAAGAAATCCGCCAAGTTGCGAATGAAGTCGAGTTCTGAAGCCCAACAAATAATGATTTTAGCTGGAGCAGAACCACTAGTTGAGTATCCAGGTTCAAACGTTCCATGGCTTTGTAAATGCCAGAAATGTTTTCGTGAAATAGTTCCTAGGTTTTCCAATGTTCGTAATGGAAGTTCACCATGTGCATACTGTGCCGGCAAAAAAGTTTTGGAATCCGAAGCCATTGACTTTATGTTGACAAAAGGATTACTAGCACTCACGCCATATCCCGGAGCCAACGAGCGCTGGAGATGCGAATGTATGAAGTGTGGGCAACTTGTTTTTCCAGCGTACACGTCTGTGAAGTCGGGTCAGGGCGGATGCCTTAAGTGTGGTTACCTCGCTAACAGAGAAAAGCAACTAGGAGACGGAAGCAGCGCCACTGAGTTTATGAAATCCAAGGGTTTCACTCCCATCGTCGTTTATCCTGGGGCAAACAAACCTTGGCTTTCCAAATGCATGACTTGCTCTCATCAGGTCAGTCCGACTCTAGGGAGCGTTAAAGCAGGAAGTGGATGTGCTGTCTGTTATAGACGCAAAGTAGTGCCAGCGTTAGCCATTCAATTGATGTTTGAAGCAAACTTAGAGCCCTTAGAACAATTCCCTGGTAGCCAATATCACTGGAAATGTAGATGCCTCTTATGTGGAAATATTGTTAATCCAAAATACACTGATATACAAGCCGGATCAGGTGGGTGTAAATACTGTGGTGGACATTTTGTAGACCCAGAAGCTGCTCGAAAAACAATGATTAGCAGTGGACTGATTCCTCAATCTGAATATGTGAATTCAGGAACCAAATGGCATTGCAGATGCGCTACTTGTCATCGAGATGTTT
>JBIKSQ010000124.1:0-4362 GCA_044348555.1 Candidatus Nanopelagicales bacterium
CCGACTTACAACTCTGTACAGCAGGGAGGTGGGTGTGCCTATTGCGCTCGCATCAAGGTTGACCCAAAAGATGCAGTGGAGACAATGCTGAGAGCCGGAGTAACTCCTCAAGTGCCTTACCCCGGATCTAGAGTTGGATGGCATTCAATTTGTAAAAAATGCAACCGGGAAGTTTTTCCTTTTTACTCTAATGTTAAACACAACAACGCCAATGCTTGTTTGTATTGCGCTGGGAAAAAAGTTGATGGCGTATCGGCTTTTCAGCTCATGGAGAATGCTGGTTTAACTCCACTGGAAGAATACGAGCGGGCAGACACTCCGTGGAGATGCATTTGCAATAATTGTAATAAGTTGGTAACTCCTACTTACACGGCTATTCGCATTGGTCAAGGAGGCTGCAGGTATTGCACCAATAAAGGTTTGGATTATGCAGCTTCAGCTTTTCTTTATTTGATGGTTAATTTGGACTTAGGAGCTTCAAAGCTTGGAGTGGGAAATCACAAAACACGTGTAAATCGCATCCAAGAGCACACAAGAAATGGTTGGAGCTTGGAATACCAAATGGATTTCGAGACTGGCGATTTCGCTTTTGAGGTGGAGCAGAGAACATTGTTGTGGATCAGGACCCAACTTCACTTGGAAATATTCCTAAAGTCATCCCAAATGCCACAAGGTGGATACACAGAGACGTTTGAATACGCTGCAATCGAACCCAGCGGAGTTTGGGATGAAGTAAAAAATATTGCTGTGGAAATCAATAGGAAGATATCAGGGAGCTAAGACTTTTGTTGCCTCGGGCTAAATAAGTATTTTTGTTTTTGAGTGTATTCATAGCATGAAATCAGTAACCTAATAGAAAATAGGAGAGTGAACAATCAAACTCCGGCTGCCTGGCTAGCTGTGATGGACGAGTTTTTAGATTATTCAGCAAACGTGAAGCGAAGAAGTCCCAACACTGTTCGGGCATATCGCTCTGACTTACTTGACTTGTTTCAGGATTTAACTGAAATTGGTTTGGATGACCTATCCGAATTGAGTTTGTCACACTTGCGCATCTGGTTGAGCCGATTAACTGAAACTCATGCTGGTTCAACTGTTGCCCGTCGTTCGGCGGCGGTTAGAACATTTACGCAGTGGGCTAAAAAAGCAGGACACATAAACCTCGATGTTGGCTCAGCACTACGACCACCAAGAGCAAAGAAATCTTTACCTCGACATTTAACTCAAGATTCAGCTGCGGATTTAATGACCGTAGCTGAAACCAAAGCAGACGATGCTGATCCTGTGAATATAAGAAATTGGGCCATTCTGGAATTGCTATATGCATCCGGGATGCGAGTAAGTGAACTTGTGAATCTAGATTTGGCAGAACTTGATTTAGTCAATCGGGTTGCCCGCGTCACTGGCAAAGGAAACAAGCAACGGATGGTGCCGTTTGGAATTCCGGCAGCCGAAGCGGTTGATCTCTATCTTCGAAATGGTAGAGCCCAACTCGTTGGGGCAGAAAGTGCCAGCGCTGTTTTTCTGGGACGGCGGGGCAAAAGAGTTGATGTGAGAACTGTGCGTGAGGTTGTGTACCAACTTTTGCGAGATGTTCCAGATGCTCCACAGTTAGGGCCACATGGTTTGCGACACTCTGCAGCGACACACTTACTTGAAGGTGGCGCAGATATTCGCTCAGTTCAAGAGTTGCTCGGCCACGCATCTCTTGGGACTACTCAGATTTACACGCACGTTTCGGCAGAGCGATTGAAGTCTGCTTATAACCAGGCACACCCTCGCGCTTGAGGATGCAACCTTGATCCAACCCGAATCAAGGTAGTTCGAAAATCAATGGTTCAAGCAGCCAACGCGGATCAAGATATCTGTCGCCATCGCGCACTCCCCAATGAATACAGCGGATGAAACCGCAGTGCTCTGATATGTCATCCGTCACTTCACCTAGTAGTTGCCCCTTTATAACCGCATCGCCTTCGAGGAGAAAAGTGCTGATTGGAAACAAGCTGTGCTTCAGTCCACCTTCATCATGAGCTTGGACAGTGATTCCTGATTGGTTGTTTATGGTCCCTGCCCAAGTAACAATTCCGCTGACAGGTGAATACACGTTCGGCCCATATGGCATCGTGATATCAATTCCGCGGTGGCCCGAATTCCAGTTTGGGTAGGGGATTTCGGGCAACCTGTGGACAAACCCAGCAACTGGCCAGGCGACCTCATAGTTTTGTTGGGGGTTGCTCTGACTAAAAGAGCTGCCTAGAAAAGAGGTGCCCAGAGTCGCTGAGACTGGCAGCGAAGCCAGGCTCGCTGATAGTGCAATAAGGGCTGCGGAAATGAGCATGGCCAGAGGAAAGCCAAAGTCCCGACTTTTTGCGCAAAATCTTCGGAATTTGGGGATAAATGAGGTGAAAACCCATGGTTAAAGACCTAGTCGGTTTACCCCTTAGAATTCGCCCGCACCAAGCAGGCAACTGACTTGGGCCTGCCTTAGGGCAGATCACGCGCACTTCATACTGGATTCCTCAGGGATTTAGCCGAGGTCTAGGCAACTAGCGGCAAATTCGAAGTGCCAGGGCAAACCCATCCGGGCTTGCAATAACCCGAAATAGACGGCTTATGTCGTCGCGAAAGGAATGGCTAACCATGGCTCTCGTAACCATGCGCCAGCTGCTCGATAGTGGTGTTCACTTTGGACATCAGACTCGTCGCTGGAACCCAAAGATGAAGCGTTTCATTTTGACCGAACGCTCAGGTATTTACGTAATCGATCTTCATCAGTCACTCGATCACATCGAAGCTGCATATGAATTCGTCAAAGCAACTGTTGAACACGGTGGCACGATTCTTTTTGTTGGTACAAAAAAGCAAGCACAAGAATCAATCAAGAGCCATGCTGATCGCGTTGGAATGCCATATGTAAACGAACGCTGGTTGGGCGGCATGCTCACTAACTTCCAAACCGTTGCAAAGCGGGTTGAACGCTTGAAGGAACTTGAAGGCCGCGACCTAAATGAAGTTGCCGGCAGTGGTTTCACCAAGAAAGAACTTTTGATGTTCCGTCGCGAGAAGGACAAACTAACTCGCATGCTCGGTGGCATCCGCAATATGCAAAAAGTTCCAAGCGCAGTTTGGTTGGTTGATACCAACAAGGAACATCTTGCTGTCAAAGAAGCAAAGAAGCTTGGCATTCCAGTTATTGCAATCCTTGACACCAACTGTGATCCAGACGAAGTTGATTACCCAATCGCAGGTAACGATGACGCAATTCGCGCTGTTGACCTGTTGACAATGGTAATTGCTGAAGCTGTCATCGAAGGCAAAAAGAGCCGCGGTGGATCAGCAGCAGCCGCTGCACCTGCAGCAGTAGCCGCAGAAGCAGTTGCACCTACAGATGTCCCAGTTGAAGTTGAACCAACTCCAGAAGCTGCTGCTGACGCACCAGCTGCTGAATAATCATTAGAGACAGGATTAATCAAATGGCAGTTACTGCCCAAGACGTTAAACGCCTGCGCGAGATGACCTCCGCTGGCATGATGGAATGCAAGAAAGCACTTGAAGAAACCAATGGCGATTTTGATGCTGCTGTTGAACACCTACGCATCAGCGGCGCTGCTAAAGCTGCAGCTCGTGGCGCAGAGCGCTCAGCATCAAACGGTTTGGTTGCCAACTCAGGTAAGGCATTGCTAGCACTTTTGTGCGAAACAGATTTCGTTGCGAAGAATGAAGATTTTCAGGCACTCGCGGCCAAAATCGTTTCAGCTGCGGATTCAAACAAAGCAACTGATGCATCAGCGTTAGCTGGTTTGTCAGTTGGTGGCAACACTGTTGAAACTGAAATTGGAAATCTTGCTGGCGTGATTGGCGAGAAGCTCGAAATCGGCAACGTAGCAGTTTTTGATGGCGAAGTTGCCATCTACTTGCACCGTCGCAGCGAAGACTTGCCACCACAGGTTGGTGTAATGGTCGAGTACACAGGCGATCTGAACCTGGCTCGCAGCATTGGCATGCAAATTGCCGCAATGCGTCCGCAGTACTTAACAGTTGAAGACATCCCAGCGGATGTAATTGAAACTGAAAAGCGAATTGCTGAAGCAACCGCTCGCGAAGAGGGTAAGCCTGAGGCTGCACTTCCAAAAATCATTGAGGGCCGGGTAAACGGCTTCCTCAAGGATGTGGTTCTGCTGGATCAGTCATACGTCCAAGATTCAAAGAAGACCGTTCGGGCAGTTTTGGCCGAAAACAACACAACTGTGACTCGATTCGTTAGATTCGAAGCAGCGAAATAATTATGCATTTGATGGCGGTGACACCTGCGGGTGTCACCGCCATTTCCATGCAGATGGCAGACTTAACCCTGAGGCTAGG
>JBIKSQ010000036.1:0-10139 GCA_044348555.1 Candidatus Nanopelagicales bacterium
GAACGTAATCGGCTAGATGAATACAGTGACATTGATTTCTTTGTGATCGTCCAGCCTGGCTGGAAACAACACTATTTAAAGAAAACAGAATGGCTCGAAACGAAATCTGGGATTGATTGGATATTCCAGAACACAGTTGATGGTTTCAAGATTTATTGGAACGATGAAGTATTCGGGGAAATGGCGATATTTGAGCCAAGCGAACTACCTAACATCGCCTTTGCCCCCGGTGTGATTGTTTGGAGTGTTGATGATTTTGACAATCGAATCGTGCAACCAAAGAATTTAGTCACTTCAAAAAACTCGAGTGTCGAACACTTGCAAAACGAACTCCTCTCGAATTTGTTCGTCGGTATGTCTAGGTTTCGACGTGGTGAACTGCTTTCTGCATGGAGATTCGTTCAGGTTCACGCGTTGAACTTGGCCTTACAAATTCAACAGATAGATCTACCCAAAGAAACTACGGCACAAATCGATCCTTATGATATTGATCGACGCATTGAATTCAATTTTCCAGAGTCTGCAGATTTGGCAAATGAGGTGTTGCTGGGAATATCAGAAACTCCACAAGCTGCACAGCGACTACTGAATTGGCTTATAAAGTCAGGTTTAGTCGAGAACAAGTTGACCAACAGAGTTCAACAACTTATCGACCTAGATTCGACCAGCGCCTCTAACAGCATTTAAGAAGTCTTGAAGTTCAGCTGACTTTGGATTGGCTATCGTTTCTTCAGCTGGTCCAAGTTCAAACAAGATTCCATGATGTAAAAATCCCACTTGATCTGCCACCTTTCGAGCAAATCCCATTTCATGTGTAGCCACGACCATCGTCATGCCGTCAACTCGTAAATCCGCCACAAGACCTAGTACCTCTGCTACAAGCACAGGGTCTAAGGCACTTGTCACCTCGTCCAGCAGGAGCAGCCGGGGGTTTGTAGCAATTGCCCTAATGATGGCTACCCGCTGCTGCTGTCCCCCGCTGAGGCGATCTGGGTACTCGGTTGCTTTATGCCAAAGTCCAAACCTTGTAAGCAGCTCTTTGGCCTTTTCTTCGGCCTCGGCTTTGTCCACTCCATGTACTTTTCTGGGGGCAAGCGTGATGTTGTCGATAACTGAAAGGTGTGGAAAAAGATTCAACTGCTGAAAAACTGTGCCAATACGCCGTCTGACCAGATCAGGTTTGGCATCAATCGCAGATATGTCCTCGCCATCAAGCAAAATCCGGCCATCATCAATCTGTTCAAGCAGATTGATACATCTGAGCAAAGTGGATTTACCGGAGCCCGAAGCACCTATCAAAACTGTTACTGAGTGTTCTTTGACCTGAAGTGAAACGTCATCAAGCACAACTTCTTGGCCAAAACTTTTTCTAACACTCTGTAAATCTAAAACTGTTGTCATGCCTGACCGCCTTGCATCTGCCGGGCATTCATTTTGGCGGTTACATGATCAGCAAATCTCGCCATTGGGATTGTGAGCAACACGAAAACTACGCCGGCAGTTACATAAGGCGTAAAGTTGAAAGAAGTGGCAGTAATGATTGCAGCTGCTTTGATCGCATCGATTGCGCCCAAGATGGAAATCAGGCCCGAGTCTTTCTGCAGCGAAACTAAATCGTTCAAAAGTGGTGGGATAACTCGACGAATAGCCTGCGGTAAAACTACAAATCTGGTGGTCTGACTCGATGACATGCCTAACGCTCGAGCAGCCATTCGCTGGGTTGAATGAACACTTTCGATTCCAGCTCGGAATACCTCGGCTACATACGCGCTGTAAGTCAGTACCAGTGCTGCTCCACCCCAAACGACGACTGAATTAGTAAGTCCTTCAATCCGAAGTGCCGGTACGCCTAAACCAAGAAGAAAAATCAAAAGCAATAGTGGCAGTCCGCGAAAAATGTCTGTGTAGGCAGCTGCCAAAATTCGTAGTGGAAAAAGCACTGCTGATTTTGTGGTCCGGGCTAAAGCGACAAGCAAACCAATCAGCAAAATAAAGAATTCAGCCACAATCATCACGCGAAGGTTCAGCCATAAACCTTCGAGGACTTTTGGCAACGCTTTTAGTGCATATTCAGCCGAGAAGAAGGAAGTTTGAACTCGCTCCCAGCCCGGGGTGTTGATGGCAAGCAGATAGACGGCAACCGCAACCGCAATCGTGCTGACTGCTGCTACATAAATGGAACGCCGCGCAGCTCGGGACCGTGCCGCCTCTCGCTCAAGGCGAAGGTCTGACGGTGTGTATTCCGAGTTGCGCGGCGTCATTCTTAGTTACTTGATAACCGGTGCGCTAACAACCTGTGATAGCCACTGGGCTTCAATGGCCGCGAGGGTGCCATCAGCCTTTAGATTATCTACAGCAGCACTTACGCAAGTTGTAAGAACGCTGTCCTTGTTTAGTACCAAACCGAATTGTTCGGTGTCGCTGGTGGTTTCGAACTGTCCGACGATTAGGCCATCTTCGAGTTCAACTGCAGTGATGTAAAAAGCGGTTGGCAAATCGACAATGAGGCCATCAATCTGACCATTTGCCAAAGCAGCCTTTGCAACATCGTTGCTGTCGAATGAACCGATCTCCTGAGTTGGCTGGATTAGGTCTTCGATTACTGCGTAGGAAGTGGTGCCAATCTGGGCGCCAAGCTTTGCATCCTTGAGTTCAGCCAAAGTGGTTGCACCTTCGATTGGTGAACCTGCAATGGTTACAAGCGCTTGCTTTACATCGTAGTAACCGCTGGAGAAGTCAACTGCGGCTTTGCGCTCTTCAGTGATTGAAACCTGGTTGATGTCAAAGTCAAATGCTTTTTCACCAGGAGCAATTACGGTGTTGAATGGTGCAACAGTCCATACAACCTGATCTGCAGAGAATCCAAGTTCAGCTGCGATTGCGTAAGCAACTGCTGACTCGTAACCCTCACCATTGGTTGGATCATCATTCTTGAACCATGGTTCGTAAGCTGGGCTGTCGGTTCCGATGGTGATGACGCCGGCTTCGAGAGTCTGGAGATTCTCAACCGCACATGCATCAGCAGTGTTGGAAGGTGCGGCTGATTCAGACGGATCTGCTGAGGTGCTGCAGGCGGTTAGGCCTAATGTGAATAGGACTACGGTGGCCGCAGTCAGGGTTTTCTTTAACAACATTTGCGTTCCTTTGTTTGTGGGCGTGTTCGCAGGCGGATAGTTCAGGAGTTGGCGACAGATTGCATTCCGGACCTTGTGATTTCTCAACATTCGGACGGCAGTTAAGGCCGAGCAGCAACAACCTGCTTGAAATTCCTCTGATGCACTTATTGTCCTTTTAAGTTTCGAAGAATCTCGGCGCTGGCAGATGACTTATTCAAGGTGTACAAATGAATGCCTGGCGCCCCACCGCGCAGCAAAGATTGAGCTAGTTCTGTTGCAACCTCTACCCCTACAGCTTTGACATCCGCTTCATCTGCACAAGCCTCAAACCTGGCAACCAGCCCAACCGGAAACTCGGCGCCTGACATACTGGCAAATCGCTCTATCTGATTCAGATTTGTGACTGGCATCAGCCCAGGCAGAATTGGGATATCGACCCCTGCCAATTTTGCGTTAGAAACCAAATCAAAATACTTGTCAGCAGTGAAGAAAAGATTTGTGATTGCAAAGCTGGCACCTGCAGATTGTTTTTGCAACAAAACATCAATGTCACGGGAAAGGCTGTCTGATTCTGGGTGTCCTTCTGGAAAGGCTGCTACTGCGATTCCAACATCACCGCGGGCTTTGAGCGATTCAACAAGCTGGCTGGCATACGAGTATCCACCTTCGGTGCCGATCCACGCAGTTCCTATTCCAGCTGGCGGGTCTCCGCGCAATGCCAAGATGTCGTTGGCCCCTGCCGAAACAAAGGAATCCACAATCGCATCCAACTCGCTAGCAGTCTTTGAAACGCAAGTTAGATGTGCAAGTGTCGGTAATTCAAAATCATGCACGATTCGCTGAGTTACATCCAGGCTTTTGTCCTGGGTGGATCCACCTGCCCCGTAGGTAACTGACACAAAGTCAAGATTGAAAACAGCTAGCTCTTCAATTGTTTGCCAAAGCGCGCTCAGGCCTGTTTCATTTTTAGGGGGAAAGAATTCGGCCGAGAAAATCGGGGTTTGACTCGCTACACGTGAATTGACCAGCCCAGCGATTCTCATAGGCGCGAATTATGGTCGATTAGAACTGAAAAAGGCACCTTCGCTGACAAGGTAGCGTTCAGCCATGGCTTCTGTCTCTCCCGATTCCCATGGCGCCTTCAAACTGGCCATAACTCAGGTGATTGATGAATTTGTCGAACTCAATTCGCAGCAACTTCTAGATATCAGCCCAGAATTTCTACCTATCAAGAATGAACTGCTGGCGTTTTTGCATGGTGGTAAAAGGCTACGGCCAGCTTTTGCAGCCGCTGGTTATCAAGTTACGGGCAATCCGATTTCCAAGTCTGCAATCAAGGCGTTTGCAGCTCTAGAGTTTATTCAGGCAAGTGCCTTGATTCATGATGATTTGATGGATGATTCGGCCGAGCGCAGAGGCCGAACAACTGTTCACAACGTATTCGCAAAACTCCACACAGAATCTGGTTGGCAAGGCGACTCAAAGCAGTACGGAGACTCTGCTGCCTTACTACTTGGAAATCTATGTTTGGTGTGGGCGGATCAATTGTTTTTTGAATCAGGCCATGACTCAGCTGATCTGCTACGCGCAAAGCCAGTGTTTGATGACCTGCGGGTTGAAGTAATGGCCGGTCAATATCTTGATTTACTAGAACAAGCCCGCCAAACCGCAGCTGTTCACGAAATCAAAACTATTGTGCTGCACAAGACTGCTAAATACACGGTTGAGCGTCCACTTCATCTTGGTGCAACCATGGCTAGCGCAACCAAAGCGCAGTTGCAGGTGCTTAGCGAATATGGACTTGCGATTGGCGAAGCATTTCAATACCGCGACGATTTACTTGGCACTTTTGGGGACAGTTCAGTAACGGGCAAACCAGTCGGTGGCGATATTCGTGAAGGAAAACGGACTTTGCTGGTTGCGCTTCTACACGAAAAAGCCAACCCGCAAGATTGGGCTGAATTCAATTCTGTTCTAGGAAACCAACAAGCAAGTGATACGCAGATAAACAGAGCCACCGAAATTCTCACTGATTACAAAATCTCAGATGATGTAGAAATCACAATCAATGAATTACTAGAAAAAGCAATGACCGCAACCAGCTCGGTTGAGATTTCAGATGCCACCCGGAATGAACTCGAAGCCTTGGGGCATGCAGCAGCGTTTCGGAGCAAGTAATGGTGTTTCCAAAAAGTTTCTATCTCTCAAGTTTTGTCAGCAGTTTTTTACTAGCTATCGCTGGCATTGGTCTGGGATGGCTTCCACCACTTTTTAACACATCTGTAAATCCAATTCTGGATTACTTGCGAAACAATGACTTGGGAAATTTCCTTAGTCGGATAGCGCTTGTTGCTGGTGCAGCTCTTTTGCTGCATTTATGGTTGAGTATTGGTCGCAGAATTTTGAAAGAAAACATTTACCGAGTTCGAGACTTGCTGCCCTTTCTCCACGTTTCAACACTGCTGATTTTTCTCACTCCCCCGATGTTTTCTCGAGATGTCTATTCCTACATGGCACAAGCCCGGCTTTCACTTCGCGGGCTAAATCCTTATGAATACGGTGTCGGCTGGCTTCCCGGCTGGTTCCAACTCGGTGCTGACCCGATGTGGGTTGATACACCCACCCCATATGGCCCACTGGCAATCTGGATCGGAAAACTGATTGAGCAACTGGCGCCAAACTCACCCTATTGGGCGTTGCTGTTGCATCGTTCAGTTGCTGTGGCTGGTGTTTATCTCGCGATTTATGCAATTACTAAAGTTGCTGCCCGTCGAGGGTTGAATGCCACAGCGGCTATCTGGCTTTTCGCACTAAACCCGTTAGTGCTGTTTCACTTTACTAGCGCTAGCCACAACGACTCATTGATGGTTGGCCTGTTGCTGGTTAGTTTTCTGTTTGCAATCGACAAACGGAGTATTTATGCACTGCTGGCATTGACGCTGGCAGCAGCCATAAAACCAATCGCCCTCCTGGCTGCACCATTTATTGTCATCAGTTATTGCAAACTTGACTGGCCCGCTATTGTGAAAAGTTGGTTGAGCGGAGCGGTTTTTGTTGTTGTTGGGCTCTTTGGAATTGGCCAGCTAACAGGACTAGGGATTGGCTGGGTTACCGCACTATCGGCTCCCACATCTGTTAGGACTTTGCTTTCTCCGGTCACCTTGATTGCCGAAATCATCGGTCGGCCACTCGAATTTCTATCGCTGGTTTCAGCTGATGCTGTGGTGCAAGTTATTCAGATACTTGGATTGCTGGCAGCAGTAGCTGTCGTGGTATTCCTGATTGGAACTATCCGAGTGCGATCTGGAATCCGTGGGGCAGCACTTGCTTTTGCTGCTGTTGTGCTGCTTAGCCCTGTAATTCAACCCTGGTATTTGCTCTGGGTGCTTGGAATTTTGGTTGCGGCTGGAATCAATCATGCATGGCACTTCAAAGCAATAATTGTGGGCACTGTTGCTTTTGTGGCTTTTTCAACAATTGAAGTAAACATGGTTTTGGATTCAGCTCTTGCAATGGCTGATTTGATTTCGGTTGTGGTTTCAATCTTTACGGTTGCACTTGTAATTTGGGCAAGCCCGGCTGAGCGAGATTTGCTTTTTGGTGAGCATCTAAATCAAAGTCTCAAGATTCCACCCATGAAGTTGAATTCCTAAAATCTTCCCAACAATGGTGCAACCACAACTTTGACAATCATTCCCACTGGATAGGCCATTGCGTAACCGAGATTAACCCGCGGATCATCTTGTGCACGTTCATTTGCATACGCCAACACAGCTGGCTGAGTTTGCGCTCCCGCAATCGCGCCGGCCAGCTTCGCTCCATGTAGCCCACCGAGATAACGCCCAATAAACAGATGTCCGAACGCAGCTGAGAGCGTGATTGCTAGCCCGACCACAAACAACTTCCAACCAATTGGTTGCACGATTGCTTCAGCTAAAGCAGCACCTGAGTTTGAACCCGCGTATGCCAAGAACAACATCATTCCAAGATGATTGAGGGTGTTTGACGCTGAAAGCGGCAAAGTCCAAAGTAGCGAGCCGGTGCGTTGCAATTTTCCAAGGATTAAACCAACCACAAGCGGCCCACCAGCCATACCTAGCGCAAAGGTTCCCCCACCAGGTATCGGAATCTCGATTAGGCCAATCAAAACTCCTATAGCTAAACCCAATCCAAAATTTGTAAGCGAAAATTGTTGGGCTGCTTTTTCGGAGTCACCAAAGAATCGAGCAACTTCTTTCAGGCGATGCGGCGCTGCAACAACCCGAACTCGATCGCCAAGTTGAAGTTCTAGATCATCGGTTGCTAGCAAGTCGATGTCCCCACGTCGAACCCGGGTCGCTACTGCTCCGAACCTTCGGATTAGTCGCAAATCAGCCAGCGGCACTCCAGCAACCGCTTCATTTGAAACCGCAATTCTGCGGAAGTCCAACGCACTTCGGTCATACGTCAATCCAACTGTTGATGGATGTCCAGCTTTGATAACCCACTCATCAATCGCCGCAGGATCACCGACAACCGTGACGATGTCACCTGGTTGCAACACCCAGTCGTCCGTAGCTAGGTCGACTTTTCCTGGATGACCTGGTGAATCGCCGCGCATCACGCGAGAGAAAACAAGCTTTCCGTTGTAGGTAGCCGAGATTTCACCCAGAGTTGCGGTTGTTACAGTTTCGATTCTTACAGTTAGGGAGGCAACTTGTGGTTGCGTTGGATCTTCTAAATCAGCTGGGTTTGTTGCTTTAGTCGGCTTAGTTTTCACTGCAAGCAAAGCTGCTAGGAGCATTCCAAGTACCCCGAACAAATAGGTAACTGAATAGCCAATCGTGGGAATGTCTGAATCCCACATTTGAGTAGCGGCAGCAAGCGCCGGAGTGTTTGTCAAAGCACCGGCATACAAGCCCGACAGCATGGGCCCATCAATTCCAAGTGCAAGACCCGCTCCAACTGTTACTCCCGCTGCGATCAGCAGCGTCAGGACAACCGCCAAAAGCGCCCTACCGCCAGAGCGAAGTGAGTTGAAGAACGATGGTCCCGAACCAACACCAATCACGAAAGCAAAAATTGCTAATCCAAAGATTCCAACTTCACGGGCAATCCGTAACCGATCATCAAAAGCTGAAAAAGCCAGCGCAGTAAACAAAACCGCAGCAGGACCGAGAGAGAAGCCCTTGATTTTAAAGGAGCCGATGGCGCCACCTACTGCTAGCAAAAGTGCAAGCAGCAACAAGGATTCCTCTGCCGCTAGGTCTGCCAGGCCGTGTAGCAATTCCAGAATATTCATGTGCTCTCATTCGTTATCGATGAAAACAGTCTAAAGCAATACATTTAGCAAACTTGTGGGTCTTTCTGCCCCATCAAAAGTCGCAATGCCTTGGATGCTGCAATAACTTTCGACCATGGCCAAAATTGTTTTCGATCTAACCCTGCCCATGCCTTTTGTAGCTCAGGATTTGTGGCGGGCGCTTACTGATTGGCGGGATCATGCTCGCTGGATTCCAGCCACAAAAGTATGGATTACTAAGCCTGGGATTGGCGTTGGAGTTGAGTTTGTCGCACGCAGTGGAGTGCTTGGCCTAGCGATAGATGACCGCATGCGAGTTATTGAGCAAGATCCAACAAAAATGCGTGCCGTGGTTGAGAAGTTTGGTAAGCCCCTGACTGGTACAGCAGGTTTTGAAGTACGAGATTTAGGCAACACATCTGAACTGCTCTGGTTTGAAGAGATTGAAATCAAATATCTGCCACGCTTCATGGACAAACCGCTGACATTCGCAACCGCCCAGATGTTCAAGTTTGCTATGGGGAACTTGAGCCGAAAAGGCTTAAAGCAATCAAATCTGCGGGCGCTACCAGATACAGAGATTGGTCGGCATTTACTGAATGAGCCGACCTATTTTGGGTTGAACTTTGAGATGGAAAACAAAGATGAGCTCCAAAGTGGGATTCTGGATGGATTTTTGCGGCATGCATTAGTGGTTGCGGCTCACCACCCAATCACAGTTATCAAAATTTCCTACAAGAATTTGGGTAACGAATCGCGATTAAATCTCTCCGTTAAAACTGCCGACCGCCAATCGGCCCACAAGTTTCTCGAAGAATTTAGACCAATCAGTCGAAAACATGAGTTACAAAGTAACGCTGGTGACCTAGAGTCTGTACACAACAGATTTGGCACTGTGGATTTAATCGCGGTAGCCCCCAATGATTAACACTCGAGAGGTAAGTTGATGGAATTCAGAACTTTGGGAAATAGTGGATTGAAGATTTCTGAAATCACTTATGGAAATTGGCTCACCCACGGCGAGCAGGTAGAACGAGATGCAGCTTTTGCGTGTGTGAAAACTGCGCTCGATGAAGGCATCACAACCTTTGATACTGCAGATGTGTACGCGGCTACTCGAGCTGAATCGGTTTTGGGTGATGCACTTAAAGGTGTGCGACGGGAATCGATCGAGATTTTCACCAAGGTTTACTGGCCAACTGGCGAAGGTGTAAACGACCGTGGTCTATCGCGCAAACACATTATGGAATCTTGCAACGCCTCACTAAAAAGACTTGGCACAGATTACGTAGATCTTTATCAAGCGCATCGATTTGACTATGAAACTCCGCTTGAAGAAACCCTCCGAGCATTTGATGATTTGGTGCGAGCTGGCAAAGTTTTGTACGTAGGCGTGAGCGAATGGACTGCTGAGCAAATCCGAGCTGCCCACAAGATCGCTAATGAAATGGGCTTTGATCACTTGATTAGCAATCAACCCCAGTACTCAATGCTCTGGCGAGTGATTGAGGCTGAAGTTGTACCAACTTCAATCGAGCTTGGACTCAGCCAGATTGTTTGGTCTCCGATTGCCCAGGGTGTTTTGACGGGTAAATACTTACCAGGTCAGCCACCTGCAGCTGGAACTCGAGCTGCGGATGATCGGGTCAACAGTTTCGTTAAAGGACGTTACTTCCACGATGAGTTGCTTTCTGCCGTCCAAGAGTTGAAGCCGCTTGCTGCAGAAGCTGGATTGACGATGG
>JBIKSQ010000037.1:0-10084 GCA_044348555.1 Candidatus Nanopelagicales bacterium
AGTGCACTACGCCGGGCGGATTTTGGCGCACGCCAAATGCCTCAGTTGTGGAACCGTGATTAGTCAGACTCCGAATGAACTTCGCAAAAATTACATCAAAGACTTAGAGCACCGAGTATCGACCAAACCTTGGCGACTCGTTAAGCGAATCCTCAAAGATCCCAGTTATTTGATTACAGGCATGCCCAAGGCGATTGTGGAACAACCTAAGAAATTCTTAGGCGAGGCAAAAGAATTGAGCGAAAAAGAAAACTGGGATCAGTCCGGAGAGACTTCAAAGCCTGAAGAAAACCCGCCAGCATAAATTTCGAGTTACGAACTTTTGGTCTGCCAAATCAAGAATGACTCAACCAGTAAAACATCGGCGGCTTCCCGGATTCGAATAGATTCCTGATCGCCTTGTACGTAACCAGTTTCCCCAGATGCAACATCAAAATTCCAAATGACACCAGTTGGCTTTCGTAGTTCAGATTTCAAGTATCCCTCTGGGCTAGATAGCGCCTGAACACGACTGCGGTCAACTGTTCCCGACACAACAAAATCTGTATCTACTTCTTTGAGAGTGTCCACAACTAAATGTGCTGGACACACTCTTGTTGTATCACTCGACACCATTGATGAAACTCGGTCAAAGCTCACCGGCAATGTGAGTGGTCGCTGGGCATCATGAATCAAAACGATTGGTGCTGAGACACTTTCTACATGCTCGTAGAGCGTATGTTCGTTTCCGAGATTAAATGCATCCAACCGCGACTTTAAATTTGCTGGCAGGTGTGTGCGGACTTCTGGATCCATCCAGACACTCAATGTGGGTGCACACACCGCACTCAACGCGCGATTGATCGCAACTTCAACGACCGTACTGCTGCGGAGCTTGAGGAAGGCGAGTTCAGTCTTGCAAACCACGACAACGTGCACTTGTGAACTCATGCAGTAAGCGTAAAGCCACCCACTCATTCATGAGCAGGTGGCTTTAAGGCTTCAAACTTTAGGCTTCTAAAACTTCCATAATTCGGGCTTCAGCAGTTTCTTCGTCAGTGTTGTTTGTTAGAGCAACTTCCGAACGCAACGACATGATCGCCTTGTGCAACATGTTCTTTTCGCCCGCTGAGAGGGTCTTATCCTCGTTGCGGCGGAACAAATCCCGCACAACTTCTGCAATCTTCATCACATCGCCAGATGCCAACTTTTCCTGGTTCGCCTTGTAGCGGCGGGACCAGTTGGTTGGTTCTTCAATGTATGGGGAGCGCAGAACATCAAAAACAGCTTCCAACTCGGAATCGCTGGTGACATCCCGAATTCCGACATATTCGACATTTCCTGCTGGAAGTTCAATCTGCATACCGCCGGAATTCACAGTTAAAACCAGAAAATCGCGCTCTTCACCCTTGAAAACCCGCTTTTTCACATCTTGAACTGTGCAGGCACCATGACGGGGGTAGACAACAATGTCCCCTACCTTAAAACTCATACTTCCTGCCTTTCTTAGGGGCGGAGTTTACCCCGAATAAATGACAGCTTCGACCTACGTACTCACCATCTGGACGGCTGCAGAGACGCGTCCTGCCGATTAACCTATGACCATGTTGAAAAAACGGACTTTTGCCATGGTTCTAGCTACAACCCTTTTGCTCAGTGGATGTGCAGTTGCCGATCAAATTCCAGACACTGCCTCGATGCGGCCATTCGGCAACGGAACCGATGTGGCAGCCGGCGAACTGCTGGTCCAGGACGTGACGGTTGTGCTCCATGAGGACGGTACAGCGGTTTTGACGTTCACTGCGGTCAACTCCTCGGATGCGCCTGATGAGCTGCTGGCAGTAGCGATTGGTGACACCCTGGCCACCATCAGTACCGACAACCTGATCGCCGAAAAAGGCACCTTGCGGGTTGGGTTCAACAGTGACAAGTTCGCTCAATTAACAAATAGCGGTTTGGTTTCAGGGCAAGAAATTACCGTCTCCATGGCATTCGCCGAAAATGGTGAGATTTCACTCAACGCGCTCGTGGTTCCGCCACTAGGTGAGTACGCCATGGTGAGTCCTCAACCGGTAGCTCCACTGGATACAAACACCCCGTAGCTTTAGGCTCAACAAAAATGGCGGCCAATCGGCCGCCATTTTTTTAAAACTCGAACTTGTAACCCAAGCCTCGAACAGTCTGAATGAACTTTGGCTCTGCTGGGTCTGTTTCAATCTTTGAACGTAACCGCTTGATGTGAACATCGAGGGTTTTTGTGTCACCCACATAGTCACTTCCCCAAACGCGATCAATCAACTGGCCGCGAGTTAACACTCGACCGGAGTTACGGACTAGCAACTCGAGCAAATCAAATTCTTTAAGTGGTAGCTGTACTTTCGCACCTTCGACGGTCACTAGGTGCCGATCGATATCAATTCGCACAGGACCCGCTTCCAAGGTGCGGCCATCTGTAACTTCAACCACATCAGAGTTTCGCCGCAGCACTGCTCGAATTCGCGCTAACAACTCGCGTGAGCTAAAAGGCTTAGTGACATAGTCATCCGCTCCAAGTTCTAAGCCAATCACCTTGTCAACTTCGTCAGCCTTGGCTGTAACCATGATGATTGGAACATTTGAGCGTTGGCGTAACTGAGCGCAAACTTCAGTGCCACTCATGCCAGGCAACATCAAATCAAGCAGCACCAAATCAGCGCCGTGACGATCAAACTCAGTGATTGCACTCAAACCATCGGCCACAACGCTTACATCAAAACCCTCTTTGCGCAGCATGTAGGCGATCGCCTCGCTGAATGACGCCTCATCTTCTACAACTAGAACATGGCTCATTCTTTACGCTCCTTTTCGGGGTGAAGTGTGTTGTCGAGTCTCTGCGGAATCCGCATCGTGAAAGTGGTTCCGTGTCCCTGTTGGGACCACACCGTGCACTCGCCTCCATGCGAAACACAAACATGTTTGACAATCGAAAGACCTAAACCAGTTCCGCCAGTTTCCCGGCTGCGAGCTGGATCTACACGGTAGAACCGCTCAAAAATTCTGTCTTGTTCAGCAGCAGTTATGCCAATACCTTGATCGACCACTGATATTTCAACAACGCCATTAACAATTTGGGTTCCCACAGCGACTCGAGTATCTGAGTGTGAATAGTGAATCGCGTTTGTCAAAAGATTGCGAAGCGCAGTGAGAATCTGTTCGCGTCTCCCCTGCAAATGAAGATTGCCAGCTCCGCTTACAACAAACTCAATCTTCTTAGACTTTGCAAGCATCTGCACGTCATCACATGCCTCAGTTACAACATCATCGACGTCAACGTCATCGAATGAAACACCTGGTGTGCCGGACTGCAATGAGGAAAGATCAATCAAATCGATTACTAACTCACTCAATCGATCTGCTTCTCTTCGAATTCGATGTGCGAAATGTTGAACCATCTCTGGATCATCAACAGCAGACTCAATTGCTTCAGCCAGCAACGACAGCGCACCTACTGGGGTTTTAAGTTCATGTGAGATGTTCGCAACGAAGTCACGGCGCACCGAATCCAACCGCCGCTCTTCGGTTAAATCCTCAACCAGCAACAAAACCAGACTATTTCTAAGCGGGGCAATCCGGATGAACAGCGTACGCTCAGGGTGGTTTCGAGAAGTTGGCATAAAGAATTCCCGCTGAACCCGCTCGCCGCTTGTTGAAACCTGATCCACGAGTTGCATCAGGCCACGATCTTCAATCTGCCCCAGCACAACCAGCCCATAATCGACTGAGCTACTGGCAGATTCGCGTACTTGGCCTAGAACATCGACTACATACCAGGTTTGCGAAAGGGTGGACAGCACGTTGAGCGCATCTGATGAAATCAGGGCGCTAACTGGGAAGTTGTCCAAACTGTTGCTCATAAGCCAACCTTATGGACAATTGATATCTCGTTGTAGCCCAAACTTCACCTAAAGGGCGACACTTAAGCAGATGTTCACCATTGCTTAACTTTCCAAATAATCGACAAAACCCGTAAATCTGCTCCCTGAACTAAATGTCAGTTCGGTAACTAAGCGTCCAAACTTTGAAAGAACAAGTTGCCTAGGGCCTACTGAGGTGGTGAACTCAGGCAGTGAGGTCAGTTAACAAGAGCGTCGAAGTGCGTCGAATTGCACTCGTTACCTTGCATACCTGTCCCCTAGACCGGCCCGGAGCTGGTGACGCAGGCGGGATGAATGTTTACATAGATCAGACTGCCCAACGGCTGGCTGATTCTGGGATTGATGTCCACGTATTTACGCGGGCCACTTTTGGCCAGCACACTGAAAAAGTGGAGATTTCCCAGAACTACACAGTTCATCACATCCCCACATCTATGGGAGCGGATCTCCGCAAAGAAGACTTGCCTTCAGAAGTCGATGAATTTGCCGAGGGTGTGCGCTCATACTGCCTTGAGGCCGACCTTGACTTTGACCTAATTCATTCACACTACTGGCTATCCGGGATTGCAGCTGAAAAGCTCTCCCAAGCTTGGGCAATTCCTTTCGTTCATACGATGCACACGATGGCTAAAGTGAAAAACTTGCATCTAGCTGATGGTGATTTTCTGGAACCTGAAATCAGAATCAAAGGCGAAGAGTTTTTAGTTTCTACGGCACATCGCTTGATTGTTAACACGCATCGCGAGGCAGCTGAGTTAATCGAACTTTACGACGCAGCTGAATCAAAACTCAAAGTTGTTTACCCTGGCGTAGATCTCGAAACATTTTCGGTTGCAGATGGTCGAAGTGCGGCACGCAAGCGACACGGAATTCCAACTGATGCATTAGTTCTGCTCTTTGTTGGTCGGCTGCAACCACTAAAAGCTCCCGATGCCCTACTCCGCGCAGCAGCACATTTAGTTGACCATCGGCCAGATTTGCGTGAACGCTTGCAAATCATGGTGTGTGGTGGTCCGTCTGGTACCGGAACTGGTGCGGGCACTCCCGAATCACTTGTTCAAATTTCTGAGATGCTGCGGATTGGGGACCGACTCAAGTTGATTCCACCAACCCCAGCTGAAGCTTTGGCTGATCTCTATCGCATGGCCGATGTGGTTGCAGTCCCATCTCACTCTGAGTCTTTTGGATTAGTGGCGCTAGAAGCTCAAGCCTGCGGCACGCCGGTTGTTGCATCAGCTGTTGGCGGTCTCGTAACAGCTGTGAAAGACGGCCAATCTGGTGTTCTGGTCTCTAGCCGAGAAGACCACGCATGGGCGGTGGCAATCGAGAAACTACTAGTTGACCGGGATTACCATGATCGCTTGGCAGCTGGCGCGCTTGCACATGCCAGAAGCTTTTCCTGGGATCGAACTACTCAAGGTCTGCAGAAGGCCTACACCGAGGCTTTGTTGAATTTCCCAAAAACCACCAAACAAAAAGAGACTGGTCACCAAGCAGGTTGACCCTCGTGTCCGGAGTTGCCGACATCAACTGGCAGACTTAAGCCATGGCTACAGAAAAATACACTTTAATCTTGTTGCGTCACGGCGAAAGTCAGTGGAACGCTTTGAATCTGTTCACCGGCTGGGTTGATGTCGACCTATCCGAAAAAGGCGAAGCGGAAGCTGCTCGTGGCGGCGACTTGCTGCAAGCATCCGGCATCTTGCCCGACGTGCTGCACACATCATTACTGCGCAGAGCTATTCGCACAGCACAACTTGCGTTGGATGCAGCCGACCGGCATTGGATTCCAGTGAAACGTTCCTGGAAACTAAACGAGCGTCACTACGGCGCATTGCAGGGCAAAAACAAGAAGCAAACTTTGGATCAGTACGGTGATGAACAATTCCAGTTATGGCGCCGTTCCTACGACGTACCACCTCCGGTAATCGATCCTGAAGATGAATACGCGCAAACTCACGATCCCCGATACGCAGATATTGCAGGCAAAGAACTGCCCGCAACCGAATGCCTCAAAGATGTTGTGGACAGACTGATTCCTTACTGGGAAACTGAAATCAAAGCTGACTTGTTGGCTGGAAAAACAGTTTTGGTCACTGCACATGGAAACTCACTGCGAGCCTTGGTTAAGCACCTTGATCAAATCTCCGATGCCGATATTGCAGGCCTAAACATCCCAACTGGTATCCCATTGGTTTACAAGTTGGATGAAAACTTCAAGCCGGTTGTGCCTGGTGGCGAATACTTAGATCCAGAAGCGGCTGCCACAGCTGCAGCTGCGGTTGCCAATCAGGGCAAAGGCTAGTTCGAACTAACAGCAGCCCACGGAATTGTGACCTCACCCAGCCGCCAACGCGAACGGGAATCCAAGGTAACAAATCCGTGGGTTGTTGCATATTCCAAAGTCGCCATCCAATGTGCACGGGCACCAAAAGTGCGCTGCGCCTTCGTGCGCTCCCATGCTTGATCGAGTTTCTGTAACACCTCGTGGATTGGCTGACCTAGCTGATTCTCGTGAATCAAAATCTTAGGCAATCGAGCCGCGACATCACTCGGCTTTTCTAGCGAATCAAGATGCATGGCCAGCGTTAACGAAACTGGCTCAGGTGTTCCAGTTGCACTCTTTCGAACAGCGACCCAAGCTGCGAGTCTTCCGATTTCATCGCAGGTGGCATCAATCAGCAGACCCGTATCAGTTAATCGCTTAACGAGTAGCTGCCAAGTCGATTCAACTTCACTCACGTCGTATTGTCGCAAAACATTAGCGGCTCGAATCACACTAGCGTTTCCAGCGATTGGGATTTCAAAACCACCCCGAATGAAATCCAAGCTGCTGTCTCGCAAGTACTCAGCCGCCTCCACGCGTGCAGGATCAATTTCAATTCCCACAACTTTCAAGTCTGGCCGAACGTGTTTAACCAATCTGTCGCGAAGTTCGGCTGCCGTGATTGGTGATGCGCCGTAACCGAGATCAACAACAACTGGTGCATCATCTCTGCGCAGCTGGCTGCATTCAGTATGCAACAGCCAGCGGTCAATTCGCCTCAACCGATTAGGGGCGGTTGTCCCACGTGTGATTGAACCAATGACTTTGGACATAACTAAGAAACCATGAACTAGAAGATTTTTCCGTTCAGGCGGGCTCTGATATCAACGTGATAGACGATTATGGCGACCGTTGACAACAGTCCAAAAAACGAAAATACGCCAGATGAAAAAACAATCGCGCCCGCAATCACGAGCCCAATCAGCCAAGCAGTTCGCTGCCCTTTTCCGATGAGTTCAAAATCGCTTTCGGAGCGTCGCAGTGCATCGATGAACCCGAGCACTGCGAAACCCACTGCCACTAAACCAGCAAAGTAAATAATTGTGCTTAAGCCGGTGTAAGCCAAATCAAACATCAGTTCTTAGAACCCCGGTCCTCGATTACATGCTTGACCTTTTCAACGATTTCTTTCGCTTTTGGTTTTACATCCTCAATGACTTTTTCAATCTTGGGACGGGCATCATCAATCGCCTTCTCTACTTTAGGGCGGGCATCGTTGATTGCTTTTTCAATCTTTGGTCGATTTTCATCAATGAATTTTTCAGCTTCACTGATTGCCTTTTCCAAAACTGGTTTTGCGGCTGCTTCAGCTTTTGAAATCGCTGGGGCAATCGCCTCAGCTGCTCTGTGCACAACTGGTGCTACAGCATCAGCAACTGCTGAAATTGCAGGTCCAGCTTTTTCAGCAAAGCGATCTGCAAATGTCGCTTCAGCTTTTACTGGTTGTGCCGGAATTTCAGGTTTGGCCACTTTTGGTGGAATTGCGTTGCTGACGTCAACTACTAGTTCTTCGGTTTCGTCATCAATCCAAACCGCATCATTCGCGTTGTTGAATTCGGGATCTTTAATCATTTTTTACTCCTTAATGGATTATTACTCTTTAGAAAATCTTGGTAACGACTTAACAAATCGTTTTTTTGGGTCTCAGACAAATCTGGATCATTCGCAATCGCTTCAGCCGTCAGATGTGCGACGTTTCCATCATCTAGTAGCCCAGCCCGAACGAAGAGAGATTCGGCAGAGACCGATAAGCCCCGCGCTATCTGCTTCAAGACTTCAGCACTGGGTTTACGCAACCCACGCTCTATCTGTGACAGGTAAGGATTGGAGACACCGGCCAAACGAGCAAGCTCCCGTACCGAGACCTCAGCAGCCTCACGCTGCTGTCTAATGAAGTCTCCGATGCCCGATAACTTGTCCATAAGGCCAAGTATTCACCCGAGTGCTTGCAATTGCAAGCACAATTTTTAGCGGCTCGAACTAGCCCAGCTTCAGATTAGCCAAGGCGGCTGATGGCCGATTTTTGCCCACGGATTTGCCACCGCCAATAACTGGAAAATCTCTCAGTTCAGAACTAAATTCCTGAACTCCCCAACGGGTCAAAATCTCGCGAATCAACAGGTTTACCCCGCGAACCCCGCCGTCCGAAATCTTGAATGCAACCGCGCCATGATCTGGATGCGCCATTGCAAATACTCCGTCTGCGCCATCTTTACAAAGCAAACCAGGCAGTGACTTCATTGCTTCGGTAACTTCTCGGCCAGATCCGCCAACCAACTCAGGGTACGCGCGCATTGCATCAGCAACTTGTCGTTCAGCACTTTCGGGCACAGCCTGCACTGCTCGGTTGAATGCCACAGCAAGTCCATGCAGCGAACTGGAATACAACGGTGCGCCGCAACCATCGACTGTTGTGTGTTTCACTGGCGTTGATGTTTGAAGTTCAATTTCTTTTTTGATTGCATTCTGCAACGGGTGGCTTGGCTCTAGATAAGTTTCCAAATCCCATTCATTAATTTTTGTAGTCACCAAAAATCCCGAGTGCTTACCTGAACAATCGCTTCGATCTGAACTAGGTGCACCCGAATACATTTTTCGCTCTTTACTGCCTAACGGCAGAAATGGTGTGCACTTCAAATCTGTAGATGTAAATCCATGCTGTTGCAAAATTTGATTGAGCACCTGCACGTGTGTATCGCCACCTGAATGTGAGGCTGCAACAAGTGCGAGCTGGTTAGGTGCGAGATCGAGACCAGCTTTTACCATGGCTGTGGCTTGCATCAATTTTGCAGCACTGCGTGGATAACTCGCGCAATCGATGTCTCCAATGAAGTCAACTAGCTCGCCATCGGTTCCAACAACCGCGATCGCACCAAAGTGAGTGCACTCGAGAATGTCTCCTCGCCAGACTTCAATTAACGGTTTGAACTCGCTCACGCTTGCACCAATTGATTTGCTGGTTCACCCAGAATTGAGAGGGTCGCATCTGTTGGAACATTTCGCTTGACCAAAACTGAAGCGATTGGGCCGAGTTCAAAATGCTGAACTGAAGTACCCACGAAGCCAACCACTTTCTCATCCAGCAGAACTTCAGTGCCATGCGGTGGCAGATCACCTTCACCTGATAGCAGCATCAGTTCAAGTCGCCGTGGAGGTTGACCCATTCGAACTACTTTTGAAATCGTTTCCTGACCTCGATAACAACCCTTATTCATGTGGATTGCGCCTTCTAGCCAGCCGGCCTCCATTGGAATTGTGTGGTGGTCACTCTCAAAACCTTGGCGAGCGACCTTTGCGGCAACTCGAAGAGCTTCGCGTGCCCACATGCCGACCGGATTTGCTTGCAGTATCTCTAGTGCAGCATCTCGTGGAACCAAGATTTCGCGACCAGCAAATTGAAATGACGCCGGCACTAACCATGTTGGAAAACTTGTATGCACTTCTGCAACCGGTTGCCAGAGAACTGCGTACAAACCTGAAACATCAACTACTTCAACCTGCATCCGAAACCGCATCTTTTGCAAATAGGTTGCCACTTCCTCAACATCACCCGGCTGCACAATCACAAACGCCCGGTCTGCTTCTGCTACGACATGTAGTTCGTGCAGTAAAAAGCCAGTGTTGGACAGATTCAAAGTAAGTACTGATTCACCTGGTTGTAAACCGGTCAAATGATTGGTCGTAAGTGCATGGAGAAACTCAAGTCGATCAGCACCAGAGAGTTCAATCACTCCGTGGTTCGAAAGATCGACCGTGCCCTGGCCGCTGGCAAGTTTTCGCTGCTCAGCAAAAGGGTCTCCGTAATGCCAAGCTACTGAGGCGTCTGGGCCCTCTTCGCCCGAATAAATCGCGCTCGGAAGTTGTG
>JBIKSQ010000038.1:0-9808 GCA_044348555.1 Candidatus Nanopelagicales bacterium
CTCGCCAAAAGCCCACGATTGGCTTGGCATAAAGATCTTTCGAAGCCTCAACTAATCGTGGATCCATCTTTTCCAAAGCGGCATAGAGCGGCAGAGTCATGAATGGTAAAAAGTTATAGGTTAAACCTGCGACAACAGCGATTGGGGTTGCAAGAATCCGGTCATCTGGCAAAAGCCCGAGTGCAGCTACGGTGGTGGTGATGAACCCATCGTCAGCCAGGATTGTTTTCCATGCATATGTACGAATCAAAAATGATGCAAAGAATGGCGCCACTACCAGCACCAAAAGGAAGTTCTTCCAGCTACCACTCTTGAAGGCAATGAAGTACGCCAACGGGTAAGCAATCATCAGAGCTAACAGTGTGGCGATACCTGCAAACAAGAACGAGCGGAAGTACTGCTCCGAGAAGGTAGACAACGCATCCGAGTAGTTCGTAACATTGAAAGCTGGCAGGTAGCCATCATCTGGGCTAAGACCAGCTGGCACCATCAATGATGTTGAGGCCAACGAAAATAGTGGCAAGATGAAAAAGATACTGAGCCAAGCCAAACCCGGAAAAAGCAAAAGGTAAGGAGTGAGTCGGTTACCTCTTCGAGCAGCTGGCAGATCGACCTTGACACCAGATTGTGGAATTAGCGCAACCACATCTATTCCTCGTCTTCGCCGAGGTACTCAGTGCCTGCTTCTAAGTCTTCGCCGCCATCAAGGCCGAAGGTGTTATCGATCTCGAATGCGAGTGTTACCCGTTCGCCCACGACGACTCGTTTTTCAACATCTAAGTTCTGCTCGAAACAACTGACTGTTCGGCCCCACTCAGATTCAATTGTGTATTGGATTGAAACTCCACTGAACGATACGTCGATGACAGTTCCCCGAACTGAGTTCTCTAGTTCCTCATTTGAATTAGCTACGACCCACATTTTTTCCGGACGCACCCCAACCACAATCTTTCCAACGTGATCGGTAGCCCGGGATTTCATAACTCGAACTGGATGGCCACCTGGCACATCAACAATCAGGTTCCCGTTTTCCTCACCCGAAATGCGGCCCTCAACCAGGTTGCTTTGACCCAGGAAGTTTGCAACAAATGCAGTCTTTGGCAGTTCATACATTTCCTCAGGGGCGCCCATCTGTTCAATGATGCCCTGATTCATGATTGCGATTGTGTCAGCCATGGTCATGGCTTCTTCTTGATCGTGCGTCACGTGTACGAAGGTTGTTCCCACTTCACTCTGAATCCGCTTCAATTCCATCTGCATTTGTCGACGAAGCTTTAGATCCAAAGCGCCAAGAGGTTCATCTAGCAAAAGCACATCTGGTCGATTGACCAAGGCTCGCGCGACCGCTACCCGTTGTTGCTGACCACCAGAAAGTTGATTTGGCTTACGACGAGCTAAGTGTTCAAGCTCAACCAACGTCAAAACTGCGTCTACTCGTTCTTTGAGTTCAGCTTCTTTAACTTTTTTACGTCGAAGTCCAAACGCAATGTTTTCGTAAATGTCAAGGTGTGGGAAAAGCGCGTAAGACTGAAATACAGTGTTGATGTTTCGGTTGTATGGGCGCAATGTCGTGATGTCTTTATCGCCCAACAAAATTTGCCCAACAGTTGGCTGCTCAAGTCCGGCAACCATTCTCAAAGTGGTCGTTTTTCCGCAACCACTTGGACCAAGTAGTGCGAAAAACTTACCTGCTGGAATGGTTAGGGTCAGGTCGTCCACTGCTGTAAAAGATCCGAAGTTCTTAGTCACATTGACTAAGTGCAGATCCTCGACAAGATGGACAGCTTCAAATGCGTTCACAGAGTGGACGAACCTTTCCTAGGATGATTATGCGCCAGCGAGAGATTGGAATTGCTGTTCGAAACTAGACTGCTGAACATCACTCAGTGACATGAATGTCTGCACCTTCGCCAATGTGGCTGCATCTGGGAAGATGGCAGGGTTGTCAACCATCGAAGGATCAACATCTGCCATTGCTTCCTGTGCGCCCTCAACTGGGCAGATGTAGTTCACATAAGCAGCCACTCGAGCAGCGTTGATTGGATCAAAGTAGAAGTCCATCCACTTTTCAGCATTCTTCTTATGTGTGGCACCGATTGGGATGATCATGTTGTCAGTCCACAAGGTTCCGCCCGATTCAGGAATTGAGAATCCATAGGTTTCAGTGTCATTCAACATATCGCCCGACCATGCAATCGCTGCAGCGACTTCGCCGTTTGCCATTGCTGTCTTGTAATCGTTGCCGGTCACTTGTCGAATCTGACCTGAGTCAACCTGTTCCTGCAAAACTGCAATTGCGGCTTCAAAGTCAGCGTCAGTGAAATCATCAGCGCGCAAACCAAGTGACATCAAGACAACGCCAACTGAATCTCGCATCTCCGAAAGAATGGTGATGCGGCCCTTTAGCTCAGGTGCCCAAAGTTCCTCAACAGTGCGCAATTCGCTCTTGCCGGTGAGTTCTTTGAGTAATGCCCTGTTCCAGCCAAGCCCTGCAAAACCGGACTGCCATGGAAGGCTGTAATCGCGGTTTGGATCAAATCCAACTCCGGCCCATGCAGCTCCCATGTTGGCTGAATTTGGAATGTTGGCCTTGTCTAGTTTCTGGGCGTATCCCTTAGCAATCCAGAAGCCAGCCATCCAGTCAGTCGGGGTAACGATGTCGCGATCGATTGATTGACCGGCATCAAGCTGTGGCTTTACCTTGGCAAGAAATTCGTTGTTGTCGTTGTAATCCTCGTTGTAATTAACGGTGATTCCAGTGGCGGCAGTAAATGCCTCAAGAGTTGGACGGTTTCCGTCATCATCGATGTCAATGTAGTCAATCCAGGTTGACCAGTTGATGATTTTTTCGGTATCCGACAAATCTTCAACTTCTGACATAGATGGCGCGGTGGAAGGAGTTCCACTCACACCACAAGCTGCGGCAAATGCTGCAACTCCACCGAGTGCGCCTGCCTGCAAAACCCTACGTCGGGACATTGCGGAGATTAGTGCCCGAGTCTGTGGATCTAATGGTTCGTTTTTCATTCTGTACCTTCCAGTTTCTAAGCGAGTGATGCCATTACATGCTTGATGCGGGTGTAATCCTCGAATCCGTACATCGAGAGATCTTTGCCATAGCCAGAGTGCTTGAAACCTCCGTGTGGCATTTCGGCGACAATCGGAATGTGAGTGTTAATCCACACCGCACCGAAATCTAAGTACTTTGCCATCCGCATTGCGCGGGCAAAGTTGGTCGTCCAGACGCTTGAGGACAACCCGTAATCAACATCGTTAGCCCATTGCAGCGCTTGAGCTTCATCGCTGAATCGTTGTACCGTGATAACTGGACCAAAAATTTCTTGCTGAATCATTTCATCTGTCTGCTTCATCCCAGCCACAACGGTTGGTGTGATGTAGAAACCATTGGATTCCTGGCGTGCTCCACCTACAACAATTTCAGCATGAGCCGGAGTGCGTTCTAAGAATCCGAGAACCCGACTCATTTGGTTTTTGTTGTTTACAGGAGGCACGAAACCTTCGCCCTCAACACCACCAACCACGGTTGTGGCTGTGTTTGCGGCTTGCTCAGCAAGTGCAGCTACAAACTTGTCATAAACCGCATCGGCCACAAGCACGCGAGTAGCTGCTGTGCAATCCTGGCCAGCGTTGAAATAACCAGCAACCGCAATCCACTCTGCTGCGGCTTGAATGTCAGCATCTTCAAAAACGATAACAGGGGCTTTGCCACCAAGTTCTAGATGTACTCGTTTAACATCACTGGCTGCACTTTTTGCGACTTCCATGCCTGCTCGTACCGAACCTGTGATCGAAACCATTTGTGGAGTTTTGTGTTCAACCAAAAGTCGGCCACTATCCCGATCACCACAGATAACGTTCATGACGCCGGCTGGTAAAACCTGCGCCATCAATTCAGCCATCCGAACCGTGGTTACTGGAGTGGTGTCACTGGGCTTGAGCACAACCGTGTTGCCAGCAGCAATTGCAGGTGCAAACTTCCAAACCGCCATCATCATCGGATAGTTCCACGGAGTTACTTGACCGATAACACCGATTGGTTCTCTTCGGATAATCGAAGTGAAACCTTCCATGTATTCGCCGGCACTCTTACCTTCGAGCATTCGCGCTGCACCAGCAAAAAACCGAATCTGATCAATCATTGGTGGAATTTCTTCACTGCGAGTTACTGCATGTGGCTTGCCTGTGTTCTCGGCCTCCAACGCGATTAGTTCTTCAGCATGGGACTCAAACAAGTCTGCAATATCCAAAAGCGCTTTTTGCCGAGTTGACGGGGTTACATCTCGCCAACTCTTGAAGGCATCGGTAGCAGCGGCATAGGCCGAGTTAACATCGTCAGCAGTCGACACTGGAGCGGTCGCAAAAACCTCACCAGTGGAGGGGTTGATTAGCTCCGAAACCTCACCAGAGCTCGCTGGCCGAGATTCACCATTAATAAAGTTGTTCAATGCGCGCGGCACGATAGGAAACCTCACTTCTTTGTGGAGTATGCGTATTGGGATAGTTTGCACCCTAACGCCAGAATTTCAACCCTGCAGGGTAACTTTTTGGCAATCTTTACCTAAATGAAGACCTTGGGGACGCCGAGGTTCGAATATTGAGACAAACTCAAAGAGCCCCATGAACCAGTTACCTGCCGCTCTGTCCAAAGCCGTGGCACAAGTGGCAGAGTTCACTCATGAGTATCCCAAATTCAAAGTTGAATCGATTAAAGAACAAAGCGGTTGAAGACTTTGCTGAACTTGAAGCATTTCTCCAGGCAAATCGAGTCGGCACGCTGGCGTTTGTCGGGGACGATGGGTTTCCCTATCAAATTCCGATCGCATATGCCTACGCTGAAAAAAACATCTACTTGCACGGTTCTACCGCTGCTGGCGCCCTACGGCAGTTGGCAGATGGCCGAAATGTGTCATTCGGAGTTCATCGCACAAACGCACTTGTACTAGCCCGTAGCGCCTTTGAATCGTCCATGCATTACGAGTCAGCCGTGCTTTTTGGAAATTGCAGTGTGGTTGCCGAAGCTGAAAAAATCGAAAAGCTCGAGTTCGTAACTGAATTTTTGTTTCCTGGGCGCATGAGTGAGTTGCGAAAAAGCACTCCCAAGGAACTAGCGGCCACTCTGGTGCTGCAACTACCAATTGCGAATTGGAGTTTCAAGGTGTCTCACGGGTGGCCAGAAGATCCGGAATCAGATTTGGCTGCGCCTGTTTGGGCTGGAGTCGTTCCGATTGAGTCTCGTTATGGCACCCCGCTACCAGCACCTGATCTGTTGCCTGAACTCCGCACTCCCCCTGATTACATTTCCAAATGGCAACCATGAGTGTGAGTTTTTGGTCAGACTCGCTGGTTGCGCCACCTTCACGACCGGTGTTAACCGAATCAATCGATGCTGACTTCGTCATCATCGGCGGTGGCTTCACTGGGTTATGGACTGGCATTCAACTGCTCGAACTTGAACCGACCACTAATGTGATTTTGCTGGAAGCCAAGGAGATTGGCTTTGGGGCAAGTGGCCGCAACGGCGGCTGGCTATCAGCGTTATTCCCAGCCAATCTGGACAAGTTATCGCGATTAAGCAATGCGGATTCAGCAATCACACTGCAGCGGGAGATGTTCGAAACTGTTTCTCGCACTGGAAGGTATCTCGAGAAACATGCGATTTCCGCCGACTGGTACCAAGGTGGAACATTTGTAAGTGTTCGTACTCCAGTGCAACTGAAACGTGCCGAAGCTGAGCTCAAATGGTGGCGGGATTGGGGTTTTGGCGAAGAAGATTTCGCTCTGCTAGATAAGTCAACCGCTGACAATCGAATTTTGATGTCGAATCAAGTCGCCGCTAGTTTCACGCCGCATTGCGCCCGAGTGCATCCGTTGAAACTTGTGCGTGGGCTGGCTGAACGATTCGAAAACCTTGGGGGCCAAATTTTTGAGAATTCTGCTGCCCTTACTTTTGATAAAAACAAAGTTCAGCTCGCAAACCAAGTTGAAGCTCGGGCAAAAAACCGTGTGATTCGCGCAACCGAGGCATGGACTTCTAGTTTTGCAAAACAAAAACGCGAAATCACACCTGTTTATTCTTTGATGATTGCAACCGAGCCTTTGCCACAAAAGTTTTGGGATGAAGTTGGGCTTGCGCGCTACGAAACTTTTTCAGACTACCGTCACCTAATCATTTACGGACAGCGAACAGCTGATAATCGCTTGGCTTTTGGCGGCCGCGGCGCGCCGTACCATTTCAACAGCAGCATTGAAATAAAACATGAACTTCATCCACCGACGCACGACGGCATCTGGCAAGAGCTCACCGGATTGTTTCCTGCGCTGCATGAATATTCAGTAACTCATCGTTGGGGTGGGGCGCTTGGAATCGCGCGCGACTGGATGGCTAGCGTCGGGATTCACAAATCTGGATTTGCACATGCAGGTGGCTATGTCGGGGATGGCCTTGGCACCTCAGCACTTGCTGGTCTAACGCTTGCTGAATTGCTAACCGAGCGCACCACGGTTCGCACGGGTCTGCCTTGGGTTAATCATCGAAGTCGCAAGTGGGAGCCAGAGCCGTTGCGATGGCTTGGGGTTAATGCCGGACTGCAAGTTATGTCGGTAGCCGACGGCGAAGAAAAAATCACTAACAGAGAATCTCTGATTGCATCAACTTTTGATCGGCTGTTGCGGTCTTAGTTAAAACTTAAACTTCTTTGCTCTCAGCTGCTGCGAGTTGGCCACATGCACCATCAATTTCTCGACCTCGCGTATCGCGCATCGTAACTCGCACACCTTTTGCTTCAAGTCGCCGAATGAATTCTCGTTCTACCCGCGGATCGCTCGCAGTCCATTTGGAACCAGGCGTTGGATTCAGCGGAATCAGGTTGACGTGCACGAGTTCACCTGCAAGCAGCTCGCCAAGTAAATCTGCGCGCCATGCCTGATCGTTAATGTCTTTAATCATTGCGTATTCGATTGAAACCCGACGGCCAGTTTGTTTAACGTAATACCAAGCTGCATCTAACACTTCAGCAACCTTGTAACGGGTGTTGATTGGAATCAAGGTATCGCGAAGTTCATCATCTGGAGCATGCAACGACACTGCCAATCGAACTGGAATCTTTAAATCTGCAAGTTGCCGAATTTTTGGAACCAGCCCAACCGTAGAGACTGTGATGCTTCGAGCGCTAATCCCCATACCTTCTGGAGCTGGAGCCATTAGTCGGCGTACTGCATTAACAGTGCGCTCGTAGTTGGCAAGAGGTTCGCCCATACCCATGAAAACAATGTTGGACACGCGGCCTGGTCCACCTGCGACTTCATCGCGCGCCAATGCCCGAGCACCAACCATGACTTGCTCAACAATTTCGGCGGTCGACAGGTTGCGAGTTAGTCCAGCTTGACCAGTCGCACAGAAAGGGCAGTTCATTCCACAACCAGCTTGGGATGAAATGCACATGGTGATTCGATCGGGGTAACGCATAAGAACGCTTTCCACCAATGATCCGTCGTGTAATTTAAAAACAGTTTTTACGGTTGTGCCGCCATCACAGGTAAGGGAGCGAATGGGGTTCAGCAAGTCTGGAAGTAGCGATGCCTTAAGTGCTTCTCGGTCGGCCTCTGAAATATCAGTCCACTTTGAGGCATCGTCCTCAAGTCTTGAAAACCAATGACGCGAAACTTGATCCGCTCGAAATGGTTTGATACCAGCTTCGGCTAAAACAGCTTTTCGTTCGGCGAGTGTTAAATCTGAAAGATGTTTTGGAGGCATCCCTTTTTTTGGTGCAATAAGTTGCAATTCACCAGGCTTCATTACACTCCCAAAATAATCGTGATCCAGATCCACGCCATGGGCGCGTTCAATAACAAACCATCTATTCGGTCCAACATACCACCGTGACCAGGCAAGATGTCGCCACTGTCTTTTGCGCCCGCATCGCGTTTGATTGCACTTTCCATTAGATCACCAAGAGTTGCCGTTACGGTCATTGCTAATGCAAACAACCAGCCTTGCCACCAGGGAACATCCAAAAGCAGGGGTATCAATGCAATTCCGACTATGGACTGAAGTGCTACTGAACCAGCAAAACCTTCCCAAGTCTTTTTTGGAGAGATGCTGGCAAGCATTGGATGTCGGCCAGCCAGAATTCCAGCAAAGTATCCACCAGTGTCGTTGCCGGCAGTTAGCAAGATGATTGCAACCACGCGACCAAAACCATTCTCGTGATTTGCTAGAGCTGCGGCGAAACTGATTCCTGCACCTACATACAAAATAATGAAAGCAGAAGCAGTCACGTCGGCTGTGTAGCCATCAACACCAGCACTCAATCGGACCGCCCACAAGACGAGCAAACCAAACACACCCATTACAAGTGCAGCTGCAAGTCCCTGACCGTAGCCAAACAAAATCATTGCGCTGACAAAAATTGGCAACCAGACGCTTGATAACTTGGCACCGCGCGATCGCAGCAAGGCGATCAATTCTCGAGAAGCGAAAAACCCCGCGACTGCCGCAGCAATAGCGAAAAACCATCTATCGAAATACAGCGATGCGATGACTCCACCGAGCAAGCCCAAACCAACCGCAGTTGCCATCGGCAAGTTGCGACCAGTGTTTATGGGCTTGTGTCCTGACATCAGACTTCTAGCAATTCCGCTTCTTTGTGTTTCAGCAATTCATCAATGTGTGAAACATGCGAGGTGGTTTTGTCGTCAAGCGCTTTTTCTGCACGGCGAATTTCGTCTTCACCCGCATCACCATCTTTTTGCAATTTGTCCAACGAGTCTTTGGCGCTCCGACGAATGTTTCGCAGCGAAACTCTTGAGTCTTCAGCTTTTGACTTAGCCAACTTGATGTATTCCTTGCGGCGTTCTTCTGTCAAAAGTGGAAGTGGAACCCGAATTACGTTTCCGTCGTTTCCTGGGTTTACTCCCAGATCAGAATCGCGAATTGCTTTTTCGATCGCAGCTAATGCGGTTTTATCAAAAGGGGTAACAACAATCAGGCGCGCTTCAGGAGTCTGGAAGGATGCCACCTGCTGGATAGGGGTTGGCGTCCCGTAATAATCAATGGTGATTCGATTAAACATTGCAGGGTTTGCCCGGCCAGTGCGAATTGCCATGAAATCTTCTTTGGCTCGCTCTAGGGCTTTGTCCATCTTCTCTTCTGCTTCAAGCAAAATCTCTTCAATCATTAGCGTTTCCCTCCGGATGCTATGTAGGTACCGATTCTTTCGCCCCGAACAGCCTTTGCAATGTTGCCATCGACTAGCAGGTTAAAGACGTGGATGGGTAGGTTGTTGTCTTGGCAGAGACTGATTGCAGTCGCATCAGCAACCTTTAGATTCTTCGCCAACACATCACTGTGTGTGATTTCTTCATATTTCACTGCGTTTGGATTAGTTTTCGGGTCAGCGTCATAAACGCCATCGACGCCCTTGGCCATCAAAACAATTTGCGCATCAACTTCCAGTGCGCGTTGCGCAGCAGTCGTATCAGTCGAAAAGAACGGTGCGCCGAGCCCGGCTCCAAAAACTACAACTCGACCTTTTTCCAAATGTCGAATCGCTCTTAGTGGGATGTATGGCTCAGCTACCTGCCCCATTGTGATTGCCGATTGCACTCTGGTTGGGCAACCCTCTTTTTCCAGAAAATCCTGAAGTGCCAGGCAGTTCATTACTGTTCCCAGCATTCCCATGTAGTCAGCTCGGCCCCGATCCATACCGCGCTCTGAAAGCTCAGCCCCCCGGAAGTAGTTGCCGCCACCAATCACGATTGCAACTTCAACCCCAGCACGTGATATATC
>JBIKSQ010000039.1:0-9784 GCA_044348555.1 Candidatus Nanopelagicales bacterium
CCTTCAAGTTTCCCTGCGGTTGTATGTGGATCGTTACCGTATGGACTTGGTGAAGCATTGGCCGTCATTTAGTTCCTCCAACTTAAGCACCGTACCGTACCCCTGTGTCTACGCCTACCGACAAGTCTGATTGGTTACTCAGCGATAGCCAGGAGATTGCCGATTTCATCGAAAACAGCGATTTTCCTTGGGATATTCGGCTGGTTTATGAGATTGACTCTACCCAAAGTGCCATTCTGAACCTGCCATCCGAGCAGCTTCAGGTTGGCCTAGTGCTGGCGGCAGATGTGCAAAGTTCAGGTCTAGGGCGCTCAAAAGGGCGAAATTGGCAGGCTGAGCCCAACGATGGGTTGCTAATGTCGTTTGTGCTGCCGGTTCCAGCCGAGGTTTCAGTCCCAGTTCTAGCTGGGGTGGCCTCCATGTACGTATTGCAGGCTGGCAATCCAGGTATTTCCTTGAAATGGCCTAATGACGTGGTTGTCCACAATCAAGACGGGCTGTTCAAGATTGGCGGAATGATCGCCAACGTCGTGGGGGACAAAGTGGTTGTCGGAATCGGAATCAATCTGCGCATGCAACCCGAATCGCGGCCAACCGAGAATGCCCGCGGACTCGAAGACTTCGGAATTCGGTTTGGCCGAGACGATTTGATGATTCAGTATCTTGCAGCCATCGAGAAAATGTTGAAGTTTCCGAAAGAGCTTGTAATGAGTATGTACCAAGCAAGTTGCTCTACGCTTGGGAAAGAAATTAGTGCAACCACAGTGACCGGAACAACTCTTGTTGGTGTTGCAACCGAAGTTGATGAAACTGGTGCAATAGTTTTGGAAACAAACGGGGAAAAAATTCTGTTATCCGCAGTTGATGTGGAATACCTCCGTTAAGAAACAGGTTGTGTCGTGGCAAACATTTTGCTCGCCGAAGACGATGTCGATATTGCGACGCCGTTGATTAGAGCATTGCAAAGAGAAGGACATGAAGTAAAACACGTCATCGATGGTCGAGATGCAGAAAAGTTTTCAGAAGCGGCTGACATGTTGATTTTAGATTTGGGATTGCCAGGCCGAGATGGCTTGGATGTTTGCCGCAACCTTCGGGCGGCTGGACACACGTTGCCAATCCTGATGCTGTCAGCGCGTGCCGATGAACTTGATCTTGTAATTGGACTGGATGCTGGCGCCGATGATTATGTTGCAAAACCATTTAGAGCCTCGGAACTGATGGCAAGAATTCGGGCAGCTCTGCGCAGATCAGAAACTCCACAAATTCTGACTCTAGGACAGTTAGTACTAGAACCAGAAACTCGCAAGGCATTTTTTGGCGATACTGAGATTCTTTTCACGCCCAAGGAGTTTGATTTAATCGTTTTGCTGGCAGCTAAATCACCCGCTGTGGTCAGTCGGGAAGAAATTCTGCGTGATGTATGGCAGACCGATTGGTTTGGTGCACAGAAAACTGTTGATATGCACATCTCGTCGATTCGGAAAAAGTTGTTATCGGCAGGCGCCCAACGCGAATTGATTTCGACAGCACGCGGTATTGGCTTTAGGGCAACCCGGCCATGAAAACTAGCTTCCGTCGGCAAATTCAAAGAGTCTCAATGATTGTGGCCTTTGTGACGGTTGTGGGTTACGCGCTGCCTTCGCTGTACTGGACTATCACGGGATTGCGAGAAGGCGCTCAACGCCAAGTTGAGTTGCAGGCTCTAAATACCGCGGTCCACCTGCAGCAACACCTGGCTGAAGGTTTAGCGGTCGACACTTCTTACCTTGCCAAAGTGACCAACACTGAAACCCAGGTCTCAGTCAATATTTCTGGCAAGGTGTATGAGTATGGACAAGTTGAGAATCAGGCGATTACTGCAACCAAGCGGCTTGGTGTTGTCACGGTAACAATTACTACTGATAACAAAGAACTTCAAACGGCAATTCAAAGGTTGTTAATCACGACTGCAATTTACGGTCTGATTGTGGCGATAGCAGCCTGGCTGATATCGCGAGAACTCGCATTGCGATTTGAGCGACCAATTCAGAAATTGGTGGACGCAGCGACTCGAATTGAAGCTGGAGATACGCGGGTGGCAAGCCAACGTTATGGAGTTGTTGAACTAGACAACGTTGCCCAAGTGTTGGATTCGGTTTCTAGTCGAATTCAACAACTTTTATTGGTCGAGCGACAACTGACAGCTGAAGTTAGCCACCAACTGCGGACACCACTAACTGCTTTGCAGTTGCAGATAGACGAGATTCTTGAGTCATCCGATAACTCCGAAACTGTGCGGCAGGAAGCTGCAAAAGCCAGTAAACAAATAAATCGAATTACGCAGGCTATGCAAGATCTGATTTCAGCGCGTCGAGGAATAGGGCTAAATGCAAAGTCCGAAATCTGGACTGCAATTCAACCTGTTTTACGTGACTTTGAGGGTTCAGTAAAAGCTCAAGGGCGCGTGCTCAGCGTAGATATTCCAGAAGGTTTGCTAACAGATGCGGCTGCCGGGGCGGTTCGGCATATGGTTTCGATTTTGTTGGAGAACTCTCTGCAGCATGGCAGTGGTCCAATCAAGGTTGAAGCAACTCCTGGGGCAGAGTGGCTGGTTCTAAAAATTTCAGATGAAGGTGAGGGCCTTCCGATTGATGTTGGGCAGGCTCTAAGTTCGTTGCAGAGACAACTGCAAAGCCCGTCAGATTTGGGCCCACATATCGGTTTGTCTTTGGCTGTTACGTTAGCGGTTGGTGTTGGTGGAAGACTTGAATGGCGACCAAACGAGCCCTCAGCGGTGCGTTTGTATTTGCCAGCAGCATCTTAAAAACTTGCTCAACAACGCGTAGCAGAGCTACTTCAAAAATACCCAATATCGATATGCAAAAAATCTAAACAAAGTTCCCAAACCGACCCCAATAATGTTTGCTGAAATGTTGTCGGCTAATGGTGAAGTGAAATCTAAGACGTAGTGGGAGAACCAGAGGCAGGCCACAGCGATCAATATGGCAATTCCGTTTATGCCATAGAAAAACAGAATTTCCCGCTGTCGAGACTGTCCGCTACGTTTTGCGTAAGTCCATTTTTTGTTCCCAAAGTATGCAACCAAAGTTGCAAGGCTGGCTGCGATGATCTTGGCAGTGATTGGTTTTGCCGAAAGTGGCGACAATTCGCCAAGCGATCGGAGCAAGTTGAAAACTCCAACATCCACCACATAGGCGATAGCACCAACAGTCAGAAACTTACTTATTTCTGGAACCAGTTGGCGGATTCGGGTGGCGAAGTTGGTAATCATCAGGGGCCAGATTACGCGGGTGGTTCGAGTTCTCCCGTAGGGTCTTCCCGTGACCAAGCTACCCAGGGTGTTAATGATTGGTGGTGGCCAATTAAGTCGGATGACTCATCAGGCGGCCATAAGTCTCGGAATCAATCTGCGAGTGCTTGCCCTCAATGACGAAGAAAGCGCTGCCCAGGTAGTTCGCGATGTTGCACTTGGTGCTCATGACGATGAAATTGCCATCCGCGCTGCTGCGCTCGGTGTAGATGTAATCACTTTTGACCACGAGCATGTGCCGCTCAACATTCTCCAGTCGCTTGAATCAGAAGGTTTTTCCGTGCAACCAGCGTCAGCTGCTTTGTTGTTTGCCCAGGACAAGCTGGCAATGCGCAAACGGCTTGCAGCAATCGACATCGCAATTCCAGACTGGTTAGAGGCCTCTACACCGCGAGCAGTCGCAGAGTTTGCAGAATTACACGGCTGGCCAGTTGTTTTGAAAACTCCGCGGGGTGGGTATGACGGTCGAGGCGTTTGGGTTTGTGAATCAATTGATGAAGTAACGGAAGTCATGTCCGACAACTCGACTTCAACTTGGTTGGTAGAAGTCAAAGTAAATTTCAAAAGAGAGTTGAGCGCGCAGGTAGCACGTTCAATAACTGGAGAAATAATCTGCTACCCGGTGGTGGAGACTCGGCAAAGTGAAGGAATGTGCGCCGAAGTAGTTGTGCCAGATGAAAACCTGTCTTGTGATCGAGAAGCTCAAATTCAGCGGGCTGCAACCCAGATTGCAGAGTCATTAAATGTGACTGGGATGCTTGCGGTGGAGTTATTTGATACTGGTGAAGATGTGTTGGTGAACGAGCTGGCGATGCGACCTCACAACTCGGGTCACTGGAGTATCGACGGGGCGGTCACCAGCCAGTTTGAAAATCATTTGCGGGCAATTGTTGGGTGGCCACTGGGTGACACCACGGCGGTTGCGCCAGTTGTTGTAATGGCAAACATCATTGGAACAGAGCATGAGATTGACGAGTTTGCGGTGACGTCTGCGCTGCTTGATTCTGAAATCAAACTGCACATGTATGGCAAAGCCACTCGTCCTCGCCGAAAAGTTGGCCACGTGACTGTGCAGGGACAAGACTTGGAGCGGACTAGGTTGAAAGCCAAAAATGCGGCGAACTCAATTTCCGGAATGGAGCATCAGGAATGAATGAAAAAACTCTCGTAGCAATTGTAATGGGAAGTGATTCAGACTGGCCGGTTATGCAGGCTGCTGCTGATGTTCTGAAAGATTTTGGAGTGGAGTTTGAGGCAGATGTTGTTTCTGCGCATCGGATGCCTCAAGAAATGATCGCCTTTGGTGAATCTGCTAGAGCACGAGGAGTCGCGGTTGTGATTGCTGGTGCTGGGGGAGCAGCTCATTTGCCTGGCATGTTGGCAGCTGTCACGGAGTTGCCAGTGATCGGAGTACCAGTTCCGCTACAACATCTAGATGGAATGGACTCGCTGTTGTCGATTGTGCAAATGCCCGCCGGTGTACCGGTTGCCACAGTTGGGATTGGAAATGCGAAAAACGCTGGTTTGTTAGCGATTCGAATTCTCGCGCTGAGTGATGCAGGTTTGCAAGAAAAAATGCGTGAGTACCAACAGGATCTGAACGCTCAAGCAAAAGCTAAAGGTGAAGTAGTCCGTCGTAAGCCAACCGCAACTGGATTTGCAGGTTAGTAATGCAACAAAACTTGTATGGTACGGATGAAATCGCACAAGACTTGATGGAAAATGCTCAGGTCTGGGTGGTGGTTGGTTTGGGGCAAGACCAAACTCGAGCTGCTTATGGCGTGGCTCGCTTTCTGCAGAAAAAAGGAAAGCAAATAGTGCCCGTCCATCCTCGAGGACTTGAAGTTCTGGGGCAACCAGGTTTCAAAACTTTGGCCGAAGCAAAAGCAGCGATTGGGAAAATCGACGTTGTAGATTTTTTTGTAGCAAGTTCTCGCGTGGGTGAAATCATGCAGCAAGCAATCGACTTGGAGTTGCCGGCGCTATGGCTTCAGTTAGATGTGGTTGACGAGGATAAAGCGCAAGCCGCAATTGAGGCTGGAATTGCAGTCATCATGAATCGTTGCCCAGCCATCGAGTGGCCTCGGCTTATGGCCGGCCGAGAGCTTTAGCAGTCCAGCCGGCTTTGCGCCAAGCAGCAAGATCTAGATTGTTGCGGCCATCAACCATGATGGTATTTCGGGCCCAGCTCGCAGCTTGAATCGGATCAATTTCTTTGAATTCTTCCCATTCAGTTAGATGTAAGACAATATCTGAATTCATGATTGCTGCTTCGGCCGAGTCTGCTGTTAGCAGGTCGGGGAATCTCTTTAGTGCATTTGGCATGGCCTCAGGATCGTAAATCACAACTTCGGCACCAAGTCTTGAAATGGCGTTTGCGATGTCTAACGCCGGTGAATCGCGCACGTCATCGCTGTTTGGTTTAAATGCAGCGCCAAGAACTGCAACGCGACTTCCGGCAACGTTTCCACCAAGTAGTTCGCCTGCAAGTTTCACAACCCGAGTGCGACGACGGGTATTTACCTCGTCTACATCGCGCAAGAACTCAACAGCTTCTTGTACACCTAGTTCGGCGGCACGAGCTTGGAAAGCGCGAATGTCTTTTGGTAGACAGCCGCCACCGAATCCAATTCCAGCATTCAGAAAGCGTCGCCCGATGCGAGCGTCATGGCCAATCGCATCCGCAAGTGCAACAACATCACCACCAACCGTTTCGCAAACTTCAGCCATCGCGTTGATGAATGAAATCTTGGTTGCTAGAAATGCATTAGCTGCGACTTTAACCAGTTCAGCGGTTGCGAAGTCTGTGACGAGGAAGGGAATGCCCTCATTGAGCATGCTGGCATAAACAGTTCGTAGTTTTGGTTCTGCAGCAGCGCCACGAACACCGATCACGATGCGATCTGGATGCAGGGTGTCCTTGATGGCAAACCCCTCCCGAAGAAATTCTGGATTCCAGGCAAGCTCAATTTTGTGCGGTGACTCGTCATCAAGTATCTGCTGAAGCCGTTCGGCAGTGCCTACGGGAACGGTGGACTTGCCCGCGACAACTGCTCCAGCTTTTGCATACTTTGCTATTTGATGGGTTGCGGCATCTACAAAGCTTGTGTCAGCAGCGAGACCACCGGCAATTTGTGGAGTGCCAACACAAATAAAGTGAACATCAGCATCTGCAATCGCAGCGAAGTCAGTCGTAAAGTGCAGCCGACCACTATCGAGGCTACGGGTCAGAATAGGTTCAAAATCTGGCTCAAAAAATGGAGCCTTTCCAGAATTCAAGGTTTCGATTCGGGCTTCATCAACATCGATACCAACAACATCGAATCCCAATTCAGCCATGCAAGCGGCATGGACAGCACCTAGGTAGCCAGTTCCTATGACAGAGAGTTTCATTTTTACCTATCTTTTCAACTGCCCTAAGGTTAACCGACACCTACGGCACCTGTTGCTTTGAAGGGTCTAGGTTTGACCTATGGTTGACACGGTTTCTGTGATTATGCCGGTGCTGAACGAGAGCCGGCATTTGCAAGCAGCCGTTGCCGCAATTTTTAAGCAAGATTATTCGAAAATCAAGGAAATAATCCTGGCGATTGGTCCTTCTAGTGATGACACTCAGCAAATTGCAGAGAAACTCGCGAGATCGGATTCCAGAATTGTGCTCGTCCCAAATCCAACTGGTCGAACCCCAGATGGTTTGAATGCTGCGATAGCTGTTGCTACTGGCGATGTGATTGTGCGGTGCGATGGGCATGCCGAGCTCCCAGCCAGCTATGTCTCGACCGCTGTTCGGGTTTTGCAAGAAACCGCAGCAGACAACGTGGGCGGAATCATGGATGCACAAGGTGTCACTGATTTTGAACAGGCTGTGGCGTTTGCAATGAAATCTAAATTTGGAGTTGGTGCGGCAGCATTTCATGTCGGTGGATCGGCAGGATTGGCCGAAACGGTTTACCTGGGTTGTTTTAAATCATCTGCATTGCGGAGAGTCGGTGGCTACGACCCAAAAATGACTCGCGCCCAAGACTGGGAGATGAATCACCGGATTAGAGAGACCGGTGGAAAGATTTGGTTTACTCCAGAGTTGAAAGTCACTTATCGACCACGTCCAAATTTTGCAAAGTTAATGAAGCAGTATTACCAATACGGCCAATGGCGACGCGAAGTGATGCGAATGCATCCCCGAACAGTGTCTGGCCTTTCTGGTCTTCGCTATCTGATTCCGCCGGTAACCGTTGTTTCAAACTTGATTGGGCTGCTTGCTGTTCTAGGGGGATTCATTAATCCGATGATTTGGCTGTTTGCTGCTGGGCTTGTTACTTATCTTCTGTCAGTAAAGATTGTTTCTGCAACATCAATTCGAGCTTTGCCTTGGAATTCCATCTGGAGATTGCCGCTAGTTTTTATGGCGATGCATCATGCTTGGGGAATTGGATTTATTCGCGGAATCAGAAACGATTAGTTTCAAGCTTTTCAATCTAAACGCTTTGCTTTAAACCGGTGAGCACTGCTTTTCATCAGCGTTGCGTCCGTCAGTTGGTCCGTAGAAAGTATTGGCAGATTTTTTCTTAACTTTTACTGCAACTGGGTCAGTCCAATCTGCGCCAACTACAACAATGAATCTTTCTTTTGCCGATGCTGGCAAAGTTTTGATTTTTTTCAAACCAAGAGCCTTAGCCAAAGTACGTGCCCCGTCCATAGCATCAGCTTTTGCCCAGACTGCGGTTTCAGTTCCGCGAGAAGAGCTAACGTTTCCTACCGAAGTGATTTCATAGTCAAGTGAGCGAAACACGTCAGCCTTTGCGTTTGCTAGCCCAGCAGTTGTGGTTGCATTTTCGACGCGAAGGCCAATGCTGGCTGGTTCTTTTACTAGGAACTTGCCATCAAATCCTTTGTCGGGAGGTGTCGGCCATTGGGTGTCTGCAATCAGCGATGCCCAAAGTTCATCCGCCTGTGAGGTTAATTCAACTGAGCCGGAAAATTCAGTTTGAGTTGTGTTTGGTGCAGTTATGAAGCGGACATCTGATGGCGACAGATTCTGCAAATTGAATGCCAGATCTTTCATACCTGTAAGGCTGCCAAGTTTTGGATCAGTGGTTAAGGATTTCGCAACTGCTTGAACTAGGTTCACGACTTTAATTGGATTAAGTAAGGTGCCAGCACTTACGGTTTTACGCACTAGCGATGACATAAAGTCTTGTTGCCGCCGAATTCGGCTCAGGTCGCTGCCATCACCGACGTTGTAACGAGCACGCACAAACGCAATCGCATCTTGGCCCATCAAAGTGTGCTCACCGGCACTCAAATAAAGTTTGGATTTGTCATCACTGATGTCTTCATCAACGCAGACATCTACACCGCCCACTGCATTAACGATGTTTTTGAAGCCTTTGAAATCCACCACGACAAAATGGTCAATGAAAACGCCGGTTATGTCTTCAACAGTTTTCACGACACAGGCAGGCCCACCACGAGTCATTGATTCATTGAACTTGCCAGAATAGCCAGTTGCAACCGTGCCGTCAGTTCTGGTGCAGTCGGGCATTGCAATCCAGGTGTCGCGCGGAATGCTGACTGCTGTTGCCCATTCTCGATCTCCGGACAGGTGCACCAAAATTGTCGTATCAGAACGTTCAGAACCCAAATATTCGTCTCCACCGAATCCGCTGCCCTGTCCCTCGCGAGTGTCAGAACCCATAACGAGAATGTTGATTGGGTTGCCCGCACTCGGAGAGGGATTTTTTGTTGGACGATTGGTTCCAAGCTGGTTCGTAATGTCGAGTTTTTCGATGTCACTTATTAGGCTGTTAAGACCTGCAAACACCACACCGCTGAAGACTGTTGCAGCCAATACGGCAATAGCTGTAACTTGTAAAAACTTGCGACTTCTAGACATTACGACCTTTCCTGCGCCAATTGTGCCCGTATTTGGAATGCAAGAATGCCAAATTAAACCAAGAATTGTCCAAAATTCATGTTATTCACTTATTCCTGACGAATATCGGGTCGGCAAATCCCTCGCACTTAGGGCAAATACGGCAAACTTGGATTTGATTGTCGACAAAAGTGAGGTGTGAGTTGAAAAAAATTATTGCGCTCACCCTTGGTTTGCTTGTTTTCGGGTCTTCTCTACCTGGTGCTGCAGTTGTAACCCCCCAGATTCAGGATCTGCAGGTCCTCTCGACAACTACTCAAACCCCGAGTGAGGTTCGAGTTAACTTTTCCACAACAGCGGCAGCTGGCTGGACTCTAACCGTCCGAAACGTCTGCGCTGAAACGGTAGCTGCAACTCGATCGGGCACAACCCAGTCAGCAAAACAAGTGGTCGTAAAAATCGCAGCCGAGAGTTTTGTGCCGGGTGCTTACGAAGTAACAGTTGCTTTGGCAAACGCCCCGACGGCTACTCGGAAAGCAGAATTTTCGGTTGGGATCTCGGGTGGTTTGAGTCGGATTGTTTCCGTATGTGAGTCGGCA
>JBIKSQ010000040.1:0-9707 GCA_044348555.1 Candidatus Nanopelagicales bacterium
CTGCACCATTGCACCAATTGTTTCGATACTGCGTTCTCTCACTGGACGGGTAATCATTCCAGCCTGACAGAAGCGGCAGCCACGTGTGCAACCTCGGAAAATTTCAACAGATGCCCGTTCATGAACTGTTTCTGCAACTGGCACCAATGGCTTCTTTGGGTATGGCCAATCATCCAAATTCATAACTGTGTGCTTTGAAACCCGCCAGGTAGCATCTTCGTGGTTCGGTACTACTCGATTAATTTCACCATTTTCGTTGTACTCAACATCGTAAAACGCTGGAATGTAGTAGCCGCCAGTCTTTGCAAGCCGACGCAGAAATTCAATCCGCCCACCAGGTTGACCTTCGTTTTTCCAGTCAACCAAAATGTCGGTGAGAGTTAAAGCAGCTTCTTCCCCATCACCAACGATTGCAATATCAATGAAATCAGAAATCGGCTCGGGATTAAAGGCCGCATGACCACCAGCAACAACAAAAGGGTCCGAAATCTTGCGGTCTTTCGCGTGCAACGGAATTCCAGCCAAGTCGATCGCGGTCAACATATTTGTGTAGCCAAGTTCGGTTGCAAAACTCAAACCGAAAATATCAAAAGCACCAACTGGTCGGTGTGCATCCACAGTGAATTGTGGGACCTGATGCTCCCGCATCAGAGCCTCAAGATCTGTCCAAACTGAGTATGTGCGCTCACACAATGTGTCTTCGCGCTCGTTCAAAATTTCGTAGAGGATTGCAACGCCTTGATTAGGCAGCCCAACTTCATATGCATCTGGGTACATCAATACCCATCTGGCAGTTACGGAATCCCATTCCTTGACAACCGAATTGAGTTCGCCGCCTACATACTGAACCGGCTTCTGTACCTGTGGCAACAGGGTTTCCAACTGGTCGAAAACGGATTGAATCGGCATGAGCTCTCCATCTATATGTCGATTGCTTCGATTGCGTACTTTAGCCAAGATTTAGTGAATTGACTGCATCTTTTTTTGGCAGTGCACTAATCAGAGTGCCGGTTTCGAACGTTTTGCAACAAACCTATAGCCATCCACAGCGCCATCATGGATGTGCCACCAGCGCTTACAAAAGGCAGCGGCACACCTGTCACTGGCATAATTCCAAGATTCATTCCAATGTTTTGAAACGACTGAAAACCAATCCAAGCCGTCAGTCCCACGGCGGTAATCCGCGCAAAAACATCTGTTGTTTGAATGGCAATCCGCATTGCCCGCCACACGACAATAAACAACAACAGCACAATCAGCGCAGAACCAATAAATCCGAGCTGCTCACCCGCTGCCGAGAATATGTAATCTGTCTGTTGCTCTGGAACAAATCGGCCATTCGTCTGCGGGCCGTTAAACAAGCCAAATCCAGACCAACCGCCACTGCCAATCGCAAGTCGTACCTGAATCAGTGCGTATCCGAAGTTCAAAGGATCTCTACTTGGATCAACGAATACCAATAAACGTTCTTTTTGCCACTCTGCTAAAAGCCCCGGTGTTAGCCATGCAATCAAAGCCACAACTGAACCAACCGCTGCAAGTGCGGCAAGCAATTTTGAGTTTACCGATGCCCCAATAAGAGTTACAAACATTGTTATCAAAATAATGAGCGAAGTACCCAAATCTGGTTGCTGCAGAATCAGCCCAACCGGAATAAGCCCCAGAACGATTGCAATCACCGTCTGTTTCAGTGACGGAGCCTCATCTCGATGCTGTGTCTCTGCCAAGATGAGTGACATTCCAAGCACAATCGTCAGCTTTGCAAACTCTGCTGGTTGGACAGAAAAACCAGCAGGGAGCGCAATCCACGCCTGAATTCCATTCACTTTGATTCCGATACCTGGAATCAAAACTATAACTAAACCGATTATTCCAAGGAGATACAAAACTGGCGTGTATGCCCGCAAAAGTGAGTACTTTGCTTTTGATACCGCAAAAGCAAGCATCAAGCCGGCTAGCAAGAAAGCGACCTGTCGAACAAAAAGTTTCGTTTCACTTTCTTCGTAGTAAGCCATTTCCGGTGCACTGGCTGTCCAAACCAAAACCGAACCAATCAATGAGAGTGAAAGTGCCGCGAGATTCAAAATCCAGTCTTGGGTGCGCCACCATGCAACTTTTTGATTACCTGCAAACAAGTTAGCCATTGTCACCCACCTACGCCATAAAGAGTCAGCAATCTCTTATTAGCCAGCTCAGTTCCGAATACTTCTTGGATGGTGCCATTCTGATTTACAACTGGTAGCGAAGTCGCAGGCTTACCTTGATAAAGAACCGAATTTTTTGGATCCACACTCTGCCCAGTTACACCGTAAATCGCTTCGTAGATCTTTCGCACACTTGGCCCCGAAGTGAGCGAACCAGTTCCACCCTGTGACACCATCATCACAACAACATATTTTGGATTATTGATTGGAGCAATAGTCGCAAACCAAGAGGTTGCGTCCTTACCTATGCCCGCTTGTCCGGAACCTGTTTTTGCACCCATCGGAATTTTGCCCTGCGGCCAACCACTAAATGGGATGGCAGCCGTGCCGTTCTCCACAACTCCGCGCAAAGCACTTCGAATGTATAGCTCAGTTGTGGCAGTAGTTGTAACCTGATTCTTGACTACGGTTTTGGTTGGTTTAATTCTTTTGCCGTTGGCAGAAACTATCGCTTTCACCAATTTTGGCTCTAGCACTTTTCCACCATTTGCAAACGCTGCATATACAACTGCCATTTGCAACGGCGTTGTGACTGTGTCGCCCTGACCGATTGAAAGGTTGGCAGCATCGCCACCTCGGAAAATTCCACCATCGACGCAATTTTCCTCAGCTAGGCGCTTCAAATACGCTGCTCGTTCTGGATCAGTTTTGAGAAGATCGGGATAGCCGACCTCGGCGCGGTAGCAATACAAATCTTTGAACTGTTTGTATGTGTCGATCTTGTATTGCCGACCGCCAACTCGCCCGCGAGATTCGCTGGGCAAATCAATTCCCGTAACAGAACCCAAACCATATTGACGAGCCATTTTTTCGATGGGATCTTTTGGTGACTCAACCGGATCCAAACCGCCATCTCGAACCCACATGTCATAACCCATTTGGTAAAAAACCGTGTTACAAGAAACTTCTAGAGCACGAGCGACTGTGATTGGACCATATGCATTTGATTCATAGTTCTCCATAGTGCGGTCACCAATTTTGATAGTGCTTGGGCAGTCGTATAGCTTGCTTCCCAAAGTCAACCCAGCATTTGCTGCCGCAGCGGCCGTGACCACTTTAAAGGCTGATGCGGGCGCAAACACTCCTTGAGTTGCGCGAGAAACCAAAGGAGCGTTTGACTCTTCAGAAATCAGCTCCGAATACTCTCTTTCCGATACTCCGCCGAGCCAAATTTTTGGGTCGTAAGTTGGGTAACTCGCCATCGCCAAAATCTGGCCGTTAGTTACATCCATAACTACTGCTGCCCCAGAGTCACCCGCAAACTCTTGGGCGCGAGCTCGGAATATCGCGTTCTCAAGTTCCTTCTCAACCACTCGCTGCAGAGCTGCATCAATGCTCAAAACTAAATATGAACCAGGCTTCGCAAGTGATGCTGATTGAACACCAATAATGGCCATACTTCGATCGACCGAGAGCGTGGTGATTCCTGGAGTTCCGCGGAGCACACTGTCGTAATACGCCTCAAGCCCAGACCTACCAACCAAATCTGTTCTTTGAAGTTTACTGTCAGATTCATTTCGCTCTGTTAATTCTTGGTCGTTAACCGGACCTAGATATCCAAGAATATGTGCCATATTCGCACCCAGGGCGCCAGTAATGTCGCGAACCGCTTCCACTTCTGCAGTTACACCAGGAAATTCAGAGCGGCGCTCCATAATTCGAACGGCAACCTCAAAATCGATGTCTCTAGCTACTGGAATAGGTTGATAAGGAGATCCGTTCCAACAAATTGGTGGTCGTTTTGCACCTTCAGTTCCACAGATTGTTATTCGGTCTTTCAACTCATCAGCAGTCACATTCAGTAGTGGGGCTAACCGCTTTAGGACACTCTCGCCGTCATCTTCTAGCTGTCCAAGTTCGATTGCTGAAATCGAAATCACATTTGTTGAACGATTTCCAATCAGAATTCGACCTGCCTGATCCATAATCACACCACGCACCGCTGGTTCGAATATTTCTCGACTTCTGACATCTGCAGCTTGATTCAGAATTTCATCGCCCTTGACAATTTGAAAGGTGTAAAGCCGACCAAGCAAAACAATAAAAAGTGAAACCATTAAGACTCTGAGAACGAATAACCGATTAATGGATAACTGATTCATCCGCTGTTACCGGTAAATCTGTGAGTTGCGGGTTACAAACTTGGATTCCAACCACGCCAGCGCAGGAAAGACTATGGTTGCAAGCATTACTGAATACAGAGCACTAGTGGAAACAACAATAATTATTGAGTCTGTGAGTGTGTATTCAGAACCAATCACAGCAAGGTGTAAGTAGCGCACAATTGGTACGAAGAATCCGGCAAGCGCTGAAATCAGAAGAGGTAGGCCAACCGAACCAGCAAGCACATCGCGAAATTGGCTGACCGCATAAGCAACAATCGCAAAGGCAAAAGCAGATACACCCAATGGTGTAACGGAAGGTGGCATTACGTCGACCACGATGCCAGCGACAAATCCCACCAACGCTGCTCTATTCGGAGTTCTCCGCATGGCTGCGCTAAGAACCAAAACCATCACTAGTGGCGGGGTCGCCCCAGGTAATCCAATCGGATTCAACCAAGATACCTCGACTGCTGCGGCAAAAGTAAGTAGCACTAAGAGTGAAAATGATCTAACTAGTTTCATCTCAATCACCCACCAAAGAATTCGGGCTTGCCGAAAGAGTTGGCTGGTTTGGGGTCACCGAAAGAGTTGGCTGACTAGTCGGTGCCGCTGTCACAGTAACTGTGACAGTGGGTGCAACTGTTGGAGTTGGAAGCAAAGCATCTCGTGGGTCTGTTCGTGGTTTTGTAACAACAACTCCAACAAAGTCGAGGTTTTGTAAATCAACAAAAGGTCGAACCCGCGCCTTTAGAACTGAGTTCCCACCTTCGTAGGTAACTTCCTCAACAACGCCAAGCGGAATGCCTGTAGCAAAAATGCCACCCGTCACGCCATAACTAAGTAAACGATTACCAACTTCTACGGTTGCGGTTGGGTCTACAAACTCCAAGATCAAATCGTTGCGAAGACCTTGTCCGGTGAGAAATCCAATTTTGCCATTTTCAGCAACCCTGGCTCCGATAGTGGAAGTTGAGTCGTTCATCAAAACGATAATTGATGTGGTTCGAGCAACACTGAGCACTCGGCCCACCATTCCCGAACCTGCCATGACTGTCATGTTAGGACTGAGGCCATCAACACTTCCAGCATCAATTAATGCGGTTGATCCAAAGCCGCTCGAGCTTCCTATCGAAACAACTCTTGCAACCACAATTTTGAATTGACCCATGCCGGCAGTCTGCAAAAGCTGATCAACTTCTTTGATTTTGCGCTCGGCATCTGGCAGGGATTGAATCTGGGCAATGAGTTCTGCATTTTCTTCTCGAAGCTCAGCAATGATTTCATTCTTTGAGCCAACTTGAGACCAGTCAGTGAAAAAATCAGATACTGGTTTAGAAATACCTGCAGTTACCGAGGTAAACGGATTAGTTAGCAAAACCAAACCCTGTCGGGCCGATGTCAGAATTCCTAGCGCACCGCGGGAATCCAACAAACTCAAAAGCCCTGCGAGTAGCACAATCCCAAGAAAAACCCGACGCTTGTCGGAGTCGAATGGGATCAGTGGTCGCAGGGCCATTTCAAGATTTAGTAGGTGTGGGTTTTCACGAACACACGACGAAGGGTGTCAATATCTTCAATGCATCGACCCGATCCAAGTGCAACACAATCAAGTGGATTTTCAGCAACATGAACTGGCATACCAGTCTCGTTACTTAAACGCGCATCCAAGCCGCGCAATAAAGCGCCACCACCTGTCAAAATGATTCCACGATCCATGATGTCAGAAGAAAGCTCCGGCGGAGTCTGATCAAGAGTTGCCTTTACAGCTTCAACAATCTGGGAAACAGGTTCTTCAACTGCGCGCCGAATTTCTTCAGGAGTCACAATGATTGTGCGAGGTAATCCAGAGATCATGTCGCGTCCCCGAATTTCGGCTTTCTCAAGTCCGGCAACTGGAAATGCTGAACCAACATTTTTCTTCACGTCTTCAGCAGTTCGATCACCAATCATCAGTGAGTATTCACGACGTACCCAGTTGACAATAGCTTCATCGATTTTGTCACCGCCAACTTTTTCAGAACGATTGACAACCAGACCACCGAGCGAGACAACACCAATTTCGGTTGTGCCACCACCAATGTCACACACCATCGAACCATGAGGCTCACCAACTGGAAGTCCAGCTCCAATAGCTGCGGCCATAGGCTCTTCGATCAGAAACACTTCGCGAGCGCCTGCTTCTTTTGCGGCATCTTTGATTGCCCGTTGTTCAACGGTTGTGGCCTTAGTAGGAACACAAATAAGCACACGTGGTTTTGAGAAGAATTGATTTTTTGGGTGAACTTGACGAATGAAGTAACGAATCATTTCCGATGAAACTTCGTAGTCCGAAATCACACCATCTTTTAGAGGTCGAATCGCAACGATGTTTCCTGGTGTCCGACCAAGCATTTCCCTTGCTTCTCGACCAACTGCCAAAACCCGCTTGTTGTCATTATCAATAGCAACGACTGAAGGCTCGTTAAGAACTATGCCCCTGCCACGAACCCAAACAATTGTGTTTGCAGTACCAAGGTCGATGGCCATATCTCGGCCAAGGAAGGAAAAACCCTTCATTAGTTGCCTCTCACATTCATAAATTTCTATTAGGAGCGTATGGTAATCGGAAAGGCGACATTACCTGCCCATGCGCATAGCGATTTGTCAACAATTGTCTGATTACTGTCAGACCTAGGTCAGGTGATTGCCTCGGCTGAGAAAGGTTACTTCTCAAACTCCGGGAAGAATATTCCAATTTCTCGGGAGGCTGACTCGACCGAGTCCGACCCGTGAGTCAAATTCCGAGGGTTGGCTGATGCAAGATCTCCCCGAATAGTGCCTGGGGCCGCAACCGCGGGATCCGTGGCACCCTGCATCAATCGCCAAGCCGCAATCACATCTGGCCCTTCAAGCACGGCTGCGACAAGTGGTCCAGCAGTGATGAAGTTTGTAAGCCTGCCGTAGAACTCCTTGCCAATGTGTTCGGCATAGTGAACGGCAGCTAACTCCATGTCCATGTGCAGCATCTTCAAGGCAATGATTTTGTAACCCTTGTCTTCAACCCGACCAAGGATTTCCCCAACCAACCCACGTTCAACGCCATCAGGTTTGATTAGCAGCAAAGTGCGTTCAGTCATCAATGCCTCTCTTTCCAGTTAAGTCTAAACATCTACGGTCCCTGGACCATCTCGCAGGTGGTCAATTCGATTTCCCCACCTGATACCCAGAAACCATAGTGCCAAGAATATTAAGTTGAGCCCAAATAACGCCCAGTTTCCAAAAGCTAACCCGACTGCAAGCAACTCAACCGCCCAGCCAAACATCACACCGCGAGTTGTCCGCAGTGCACCTACTGTAAGAACTTGAAGAATCAACAGAATCAACAGTGGCCTGAAGTCTTGCTGTAACGCGGCAACAGCAACTGGAATCGCAAGTGCGATAACAATTATGTGCACAACCAAAACTGCCATAGCTAAACGTCGAGTCATCATGAAGCGTTTCGCTTTCCGAACATGGCTCTAACTTGTGCCACAGTTGCAACTGAGCCGGTCACAACAACGACCGAACTCAAGTCTTCACTCTGCCACTGGTCACACATTGCGATTGCAGTGTCGATTGCATCCGTCATGTTTGCGAAACTTTGCAACTTGTCAGCTGAAACAATTCCAGAAATTCGTTCGGCAAATTCATGAACAGGCAATGCTCGTTCATTTGAATTTTCAGTCAAGATAAGACTGTCTGCAGCCGGTTCGAGAAGTGACACCAGGCCTTCAACGTCCTTATCTGCAAACGCAGCCACCACAAAAGCTTTGCGGTCAAAATTGAATTCCGTTTCCAAGGCATTTAAAAGTGCGGCCATCCCATGTGGATTATGGGCTGCATCCAAAAGTACTGTGGGCCCACGGCGCACTACTTCCATGCGACCTGGCGAAGTTACAGATGCAAATCCGGACTCTAGAATTTCCGAATCAAGAGCTCGCTGTTTCGAATCGGCTCCAAAGAAAGTTTCAATTGCGGCAATCGCCAATGCTGCATTATCAGCCTGATGTTCACCATAAAGCGGAACCACGATGTCGTTGTAGATCCCTGCCACACCTCTGATAGACAGCAGTTGACCACCAACAGCAAGTTGTCTATCAAGCACTTCAAAGTCTCGACCGGCGAGCAGAACTCGAGCACCCTCAAGATCAGCCTTAGCCAAAATCACTTCGAGCGCATCCGGATGTTGATGTGCAACCACAACACTCATGCCAGCTTTGATGATTCCCGCTTTCTCTGCAGCAATCTCAGCAATCGTGTTACCAAGATACTTCTGATGATCCATACCGATTGGAGTGATAACTCCTACCGACGGATTCAGCAGATTGGTTGCATCGAGTCTTCCGCCTAGTCCAACTTCAACAACCGCAACTGCAACCGGAGCTTCTGCAAAAGCACTAAATGCCATTGCAGTGAGAATTTCGAAGTACGAAAGTGGTTGCCCAATCGCTTCATCTGTCATCTCAACAAATGGTTGCAACTCGTCGAAAATCTCCACGAACATTTCCATTGGAATTGACTCTTGATGGATTCGAATTCGCTCACGCACATCATGAAGATGTGGACTCGTGGTCAGTCCAACTGCCAATCCAGTTTCAGCCAGCAGCGACTCGATCATCCGGGATGTGCTGGTTTTGCCGTTTGTGCCAGCAACATGGATAGCGTCAAACGCTTGATGCGGAGAACCCAATATGTCGAGCAAATAGGCAATCCGGTCCAGGTTTGGGTCAATTTGGACTTCGTTTCCGCGACCCTGCAAGAAGCTAACGGCCTGTTCAAACTCAAGGACAAGAGATGGGTCAAATTTTTGGTCCACGGAGCGCACGATACGCTGAAAATGGCCTTGACCTAGAATCCGCATCCATGGAAGCCAACACGTACCCGAACATGCCAGAAAAGCCAGTTCTTGATGGGGTTGAGGATAAGTACCTCACCAAATGGGAGGCCGATCAGGTTTACGCCTTCGACCGCACTCGACCACGTGCTGAAGTCTTCTCAATTGATACTCCTCCCCCTACAGTTTCAGGTTCGCTGCATGTTGGCCATGTTTTCAGTTACACCCACACAGACTGCATCGCCCGTTTTCAGCGGATGAGTGGCAAAACAGTTTTTTACCCAATGGGCTGGGATGACAATGGGCTACCTACCGAACGCAGAGTTCAAAACTATTTTGGAGTTCGATGCGATCCGGCGCTCCCATACGAGTCAAACTTCAAAGCACCGGAAACACCTGGTAAAGACCAACTCCCCATCTCGCGCAGAAACTTTGTCGAACTTTGTGAACTTTTGACAGTCGAAGATGAAAAGGCATTTGAAGAACTATGGCGACGACTTGGTATTTCAGTTGATTGGAGCCACACGTATCAAACAATCGACTCCA
>JBIKSQ010000041.1:0-9635 GCA_044348555.1 Candidatus Nanopelagicales bacterium
TATCGTTCATATCACGGCAACACTGGCTCATCAATTGCTGCAACCGGCGACTGGCGCCGCTGGCCAAATGAATACTCAACTGGACATGTGCACTTTTTCGGACCGTTTCCGTATCGTTCAAGTTTTTGGTCTGACAGCGAAGCTCAAGAAACCGAACGTGCACTTAAGCATTTAGAAGACGTAATCACTTTCCAAGGACCGAACACCATCGCGTGTATCCTGATTGAAAGTGTTGTGGGGACAGCCGGCGTGTTAGTACCACCTCCTGGCTACTTAGCAGGTGTTAAGGCTCTCTGTGAAAAGTACGGAATTATCTACATCGCAGATGAAGTGATGGCTGGATTTGGTCGAACTGGAAAGTGGTTCGCTTTTGAGCATTTTGATTTTGAACCAGACTTGATTGTTTTCGCAAAGGGTGTGAACTCTGGTTACGTGCCACTAGGTGGTGTGATCATCAGTGATGAGATTGCTGCAACTTTCGATGATCGAGTTTTCCCTGGTGGTCTTACTTACTCAGGGCATCCTTTGGCGTGTGCAGCAGCAGTTGCTGCAATCGATGCGATGAAAGAAGAAGGCATTGTCGAAAACGCAGCGCGAATTGGACGAGAAATTTTGGGTCCTGGGTTGTGCGATCTTGCTGAAAGGCACCAAATCATTGGCAACGCTCGCGGACTCGGTGTCTTCTGGGCACTTGACTTGGTTTTTGATCGGAAAACGAAAGAACCGATTGCACCTCCAACCGGTCCATCTCCTTTAATGGCAGAACTTGGTGGCGAGTTGCGCAGCCGCGGTTACATGCCGTTCATGGCCGCTAACCGTTTGCATGTTGTGCCACCTTGCATCATCACTGATGCCGAAGCCAAAGAGGGCCTTGAGATTCTGGAAGCTGCGTTTAGCGTGATGGACAAGCATTACCGCGGCTAATCTTTAGCCGACTAACCTGAGCCTGTGAAGGTTCTAGTTATCGGTAGTGGGGCGCGGGAACACGCAATCATTCGGGCACTTAAGCGCGATTTGTCGGTCAATCAAATTACTTGTGCTCCTGGCAACGCTGGAATCGCAATGGAAGTTCCAGTGATTGCGGTTGATGTCACGAACGCATCGCAAATCACTCGAATCGCGCAGGATTTAGCGGTCGACTTAGTTGTGGTTGGCCCAGAAGTTCCGCTGGCGCACGGTGCCGCAGATGCTGTAACAGCCGCAGGCATTGCATGTTTTGGTCCACTTCAAGCGGCTGCAAAACTCGAAGCCAGCAAATCTTTTGCTAAAGACATCATGATTGCTGCGGGTGTACCAACCGCGCGTGCGCACTACTGCTCGAATATCGAAGAGGTCGCTGCTGCGCTTACAGATTTTGGTGCACCGTATGTTGTAAAGGACGATGGTTTAGCAGCAGGCAAAGGTGTTGTTGTTACGGACGACATCGAGACAGCAAAATCGCATGCGACTGAATGTTTGCAACGGGTTGATGGCAAAGTTGTGATTGAAGAATTTCTCGATGGCCCTGAAGTTTCACTATTTCTTTTGGCTGACGGAGTAAACGTTGTTCCACTAGCACCAGCTCAAGATTTCAAACGTGCCCTGGATGGTGATCTCGGTCCAAACACCGGTGGCATGGGTGCGTATTCACCATTGCCGTGGGCGCCTGCTGGTTTAGTCGATGAGGTGGTCGCGAAAGTTGCACAGCCAGTGATTGCAGAAATGCATCGTCGGGGCACCCCATTTAGTGGATTGCTTTATGCCGGTTTAGCACTCACCTCAAAAGGCATGCGCGTTATCGAATTCAACGCCCGCTTTGGTGATCCTGAAACTCAGGTTGTGTTGGCGCGACTGCAAACTCCGCTGGCGGCCCTTTTGTATGCCGCAGCCACTGGAAAGTTGCACGCATTACCGCCGCTGGAGTGGTCCGAAACTGCGGCCGTAACCGTGGTTATGGCGAGCGAGAACTACCCTGAAAGCCCAAGCCTTGGTGATGCGATCCACGGTTTGGCTGAGGCGATCCGGGTTCCAAATGTGGATGTTCTACACGCTGGCACGCGGTACGAAAATGGTGAGATTGTGACAAATGGTGGTCGGGTGCTTTCGGTCACGGCATCAGGCGCCGATTTGGCCGAGGCTCGCAGCAGCGCCTATGAGGCGATTTCCAAAATTTCAATTCGCGGAGCCCATTGGCGTTCGGATATTGCGCAGGATGCTGCGAGAATTAGCCCGTGAGTTCAAAGCCTCAGATCAGCAACGTCCTAGCCAACCGCTATGCATCACTCGAAATGGCTGCAATCTGGAGCCCAGAGCACAAGGTCGTCCTAGAACGGCAACTCTGGGTAGCAGTGCTGAAGGCCCAAGCTGAACTCGGCGTAGATGTTCCAAAAGATGCGGTTGCCGCATATGAGCGAGTGCTGGTGCAGGTTGATTTAGCATCGATTGCTAGTCGCGAATCAGTCACCCTGCATGATGTAAAGGCTCGAATTGAAGAATTTTGTGCCCTAGCGGGTCACGAACAAATTCATAAAGGCATGACGAGTCGAGACTTGACTGAAAATGTCGAGCAACTCCAAATCCGCCAATCTCTCGAACTCGTCCGAATTCGGCTGGTTGCATCCTTGGCACGCCTAGCAAACCTGGCAGCGCAACACGAAGAGCAACCACTCACCGGCCGCTCCCACAACGTGCCGGCCCAAATCACCACGCTTGGCAAACGGTTTGCCTCTGCCGCTAACGAATTGATTCTGGCTTTTGATCGTTTAGAAAATCTGATCACTCGTTACCCACTGCGCGGAATCAAAGGTCCGGTTGGCACATCACAAGACATGTTAGATCTGCTCGATGGAGATTTTGGAAAACTTGAAGAATTAGAAAATCGAGTTGCCCACCATCTTGGTTTTGAAAATGTGTTGGTAAGTGTCGGTCAGGTTTACCCCCGCTCTTTAGACCATGATGTTTTAAGTGCGTTGGTTCAAATCGCGGCCGGCCCTTCATCGTTAGCACACACGATTCGGTTAATGGCTGGTCAAGAACTTGTGACTGAAGGTTTCCAGGCGGGCCAGGTTGGATCTTCAGCAATGCCGCACAAGATGAATACTCGGTCTTGTGAACGCATCAACGGTTTTGCAATCATTTTGCGAGGTTACGCATCGATGACTGCAGAACTTGCAGGTGGTCAATGGAATGAAGGCGATGTTGCGTGCAGCGTTGTGCGTCGAGTGGCGCTTGCTGATGCCTTCTTTGCAATCGATGGCCTGTTCGAGACTTTCTTGACAGTGCTTGATCAGTTTGGCGCTTTCCCAGCTGTAATCGAAAAAGAACTTGAGCGAAACCTGCCATTCTTAGCAACCACAAAAATCTTGATGGCAGCAATTAAAAAGGGTGTTGGTCGAGAAATTGCCCACGAAGTGATCAAAGAACACGCGGTCGCAACCGCGCTCGCAATGCGTGAAGGTGCTGAAAATAATTTAGTAGATCGCTTAGCAGCTGATACTCGGTTACAGCTGAGTGAGTCTGAGATTCGCAAAATGATGGCAGCCCCAATGGAATTCACTGGTGCAGCGCGTACCCAGGTTGAAGAAATCGTTGGGCAGGTTGAGCAAATCGCAGCTCTGCATCCGGACGGTGCAATTTATACGCCGGGTGCAATTCTGTAATGCAGATTGAACCAACCGATTACAAACTGCCATCAAACTTCAAGCATTTGTATTCTGGGAAAGTTCGTGATCTCTATCAAACTCCAGAAGGCCAACTTCTTTTCATCGCCAGCGATCGGATTTCAGCATACGACTTCGTATTGCCCACTTTGATTCCTGAGAAGGGCCAAATTCTGACTGCCTTATCACTTTGGTGGTTTGAAAAACTAAAAGACATTGTCCCCAACCATGTCATAAGTATTGATGTACCAGAGGTGGTTGCAGGGCGTGCAATGATTTGCGAATCCCTCGATATGTTTCCAGTTGAATGTGTTGCGCGCGGATACTTAACTGGCAGTGGATTGGTCGAATACAAAGCCACTCAATCCGTTTGTGGTGTGCCACTGCCCGCAGGGCTGCTGGATGGCTCGAAGTTACCTGCTGCGATTTTCACGCCAGCTACAAAAGCTGAACTCGGCGATCATGATGAAAACGTTGACTTTGAAACGGTTGTCGGCACAGTCGGTGAAACGGTTGCAATTCAACTGCGCGAGAAGACACTTGCTGTTTATCGCCGTGCTGAAGAAATCGCTCGGGCAAGCGGTGTGATTTTGGCAGACACAAAATTTGAGTTCGGCCAAAGGCCAGATGGAACCATCGTGCTTGCGGATGAGGTACTAACTCCGGACTCGTCCCGCTATTGGCAAGCTGCAAACTGGATTCCAGGCCAACCTCAACTTTCTTTCGACAAGCAGTATTTGCGTGATTGGCTAACTTCGAGTGAATCTGGTTGGGATAAAAACTCGAACACACCGCCACCAGAGTTACCTGAACATGTAGTTGCTCAGACGCGACAGAAGTACATCGAGGCATACGAACGGCTCACTGGGCTCACTTGGCAGTAGCGATTCCAACATTTGGAACATTCGCATTTCAATGACCGCCTAGCAATTTGCCGCCGACTAAACTTGCGCCATCTCACAGCAGTCGAGGTAATTCACCCCTCCTAAAAGGAGTATCGCGTGGCCCGGGTTACGGTAAATGTCAGTTTAAAGTCTGAAATTCTGGACCCTCAAGGAAGAGCCGTGCTTGGTGCTTTAGGTCGGCTGGGATTAAGTGGCGTTACAAATGTTCGCCAGGGTAAACAGTTTGTGATTGATGTTGAAGGTGATCTTGATGCCGAGCAACTGCAGAAATTGCATGAGCTAGCCGCCAACTTGTTAAGCAACCCAGTAATTGAAGATTACGACTTGCAGGTGAATGCCGAATGATTGGCGCTCGCATCGGAGTGATTACCTTCCCAGGCTCACTAGATGATCGAGATGCTGCTCGTGCAATAAAAATCGCAGGCGCTGAGCCGGTCCGACTGTGGCATGCCGAAGCAGACTTAAAGAACGTCGACGCGGTTGTAATTCCGGGCGGTTTTTCTTATGGCGATTATTTGCGCTGCGGAGCAATTGCTCGCTTTGCCCCGGTCATGGAAAAACTAGTGGATGCTGCGAAATCAGATTTACCCGTGCTTGGCATCTGCAACGGTTTCCAGATTCTTTGTGAATCGCATTTGTTGCCAGGTGCGTTGATTCGTAACGACCACATGCATTTTGTTTGTCGTGATCAGAAACTAGAAATTGTAAATAACACAACCTTGTGGACTAGAGACTTTGAGTTGAACAGCCAAATCACCATCCCATTAAAAAACGGAGAGGGTGGCTTCATCGCTGATGAGAAAACACTCGATGAGTTAGAAGCCGAAGGCCGAGTGATTGCGCGCTATCTAGACGTGAACCCAAACGGTTCGCGACGCAACATTGCTGGTATTTCAAACGCGCGCGGAAATGTGGTTGGGCTAATGCCACACCCCGAACATGCGGTTGAAGAATTGACCGGACCTTCGGTAGATGGGTTGCCATTTTTTACTTCAGTGCTTTCATCATTGCTTGCTGGAGTTAAAGCATGAGTCGCAAAGTTGATGATGTTCAAAACGCGAGTGTCACACCTGAAACCGAACAACCTTTTTTAGAGCTTGGCTTAAAGGCCGATGAATATCAGCTGATCCGGGACATCCTCAAGCGGCGGCCGACAAGTTCTGAACTTGCCATGTATTCGGTTATGTGGAGTGAACACTGCTCTTACAAATCTTCAAAAGTTCATCTGCGCCAGTTTGGTGACAAAAAACCAGATACAAAGGCAATGCTGGTTGGTATCGGTGAAAATGCCGGAGTGGTTGATATTGGGGATGGCTGGGCCGTGACTTTCAAGATTGAGTCGCACAACCACCCATCGTTTGTTGAGCCTTATCAGGGTGCAGCAACCGGTATCGGTGGAATTGTGCGCGACATCATGTCGATGGGTGCACGACCTGTGGCAGTGATGGATCCGCTTCGGTTCGGGCCATTGACTGCGCCAGATACAGCGCGAGTTTTGCCAGGGATTGTGGCTGGTGTTGGTGGATATGGAAATTGCCTAGGTCTGCCAAACATCGGTGGCGAGGTGGTTTTCGACCCTAGCTACATCGGCAATCCGCTTGTGAACGCATTGTGCGTCGGCACCATGCGACATGAAGATATTCATCTGGCCAAAGCTGATGGCATTGGGAACCTAGTGATTCTTTTTGGTGCTGCCACAGGTGGCGACGGAATCGGCGGTGTCTCGGTTTTGGCGTCAGAAACATTTGACGACGGTGGCCCGGCAAAGCGGCCGAGTGTGCAGGTTGGCGATCCATTTATGGAGAAACTACTCATTGAATGCACACTTGAAGTTCTGCAGGCAGGTCTCGTAGAAGGTATCCAAGATTTAGGTGGCGCTGGAATTTCATGTGCAACCAGCGAGCTGGCTTCTAACGGCACTGGTGGAATGAAAGTTTGGCTTGAACGAGTACCACTTCGCGATAACACACTTACGCCAGAAGAAATTTTGATGAGCGAATCACAAGAGCGAATGTGTGCGATTGTGCCCCCTGAAAATCTCGATCACTTTATGGAAATCTGCCAGAAGTGGGATGTGCAAGCAACCGTTATTGGTGAGGTCACAGACTCCAGCCGTTTGATTATTGAGTGGCATGGTCAAACGATTGTCGATGTACCACCACGCACGGTTGCACATGATGGACCGGTTTACGAACGTCCGTACCACCGCCCAGAATGGCAAGACGCGTTGCAGGCAGATTCCCCAACTTCAGACAAACTCTTGCGCCCAAAAACTGCAACTGAATTACGCGAAACAATTTTGCGAATGACCGCAGCGCCGAACTTGGCCTCTAAGCGCTGGGTCACCGACCAGTACGACAAATACGTTTTAGGCAACACCGTGTTAGCGCAACCAGAAGACTCGGGAATGGTCCGAGTCGATGAAGAAACTGGTTTGGGAGTTGCGGTTGCGACCGATTGCAACGGCCGCTTTGCAAAACTCGATCCCTACAATGGCGCAAAACTTGCTCTAGCCGAGGCTTATCGAAACGTCTCGACAACCGGCGCTGTTCCTCTAGCAGTGACAAACTGCTTGAACTTTGGTTCACCTGAAGACCCCGAGGTGATGTGGCAGTTTGCTGAAGCAGTGCGCGGCTTGGCAGATGGCTGCCTTGAGTTAGGTACTCCGGTGACTGGCGGCAACGTTTCGTTCTACAACCAAACTGGCTCAACCCCAATCCTGCCAACCCCAGTGGTTGGTGTGTTAGGTGTGATTGATGACGTTGGGCGTCGCACTCCAATGGCTTACAAAACTGACGGCCAACTTGTTTACCTACTCGGTGCAACCCATGATGAGTTTGCCGGCAGTGAATGGGCGCACGAAGTTCACGGTCACCTTGGTGGGCTACCGCCAGTTATTGATTTAGCAAAAGAAAAACAGCTTTCAGAAATTCTGGTTGCGGGTTCGCGAGATGGTTTGATTACCGCTGCACACGATGTGAGCGATGGTGGAATCATGCAGGCTTTGATTGAGATGGCGTTGCGCTCAAATCGGGGGATGCGAATCGTGACACCACCAGAGCTTGATCCTTTTGTGTTCGCCTATTCCGAGAGTGCTACTCGCGCAATCGTGGTCGTGCCGCGGGATGAAGAGCCTCGCCTAGCAGGGATGTGCGCAATGCGAAATTTCCCAGCGGTTCGAATTGGCGTTGTGGATTCGGATCTTGATGGTGAGGTGCAACGAATTGAAATGGGTGGGGTTTATGGTGAAACCCTCAGCCTGACTTTGGCTGAACTCTCCGAAAAGCATTACGGAACTCTGCCTGCTGTGCTCGGCCCTACCGTCGCTTAGAGCTGCTTTCCTCGATGACTCTGCCAACTGAAATTTCGCAATGGCTCGATTCCCTGCTGCCAGACAAGAACATCGAGCGTGCGGCTGTAAAAAGTGTGTTGGCAGAACTGCAGCGAATTGCTCCAGGCAAGTCGGTTGAGTTGCGGATTCCGCCGTATGCCGCAGTACAAATAGTTGAAGGTCCGACCCATCGCAGGGGCACTCCAAGCGCGGTCGTGGAGATGCCAGCCGCTTTCTTGATTCGATTAGCGGTTGGGGTTGATGTTTGGAGTGATTTGGCAGCCACTGGCAAACTGATGGCATCAGGTGAGCGCAGTGATTTGGCAGAGTTTTTTCCAATCTGGAAGTAAATCCCAACGTTGAATCCATCAGTAACCGCGCGGTTCTTCTGCTGTCGGAATTGCTGAACTAAACTCTGCTCGTGGCTAGACGAGATGGGTTGCTAACTCACGATCTAAATCCAAACGAAAAAGGACCACAAGATGCTTGTGGTGTATTTGGAGTTTGGGCTCCGGGCGAGCAGGTAGCCAAACTCACTTACTTTGGGCTTTACGCATTACAACATCGCGGCCAAGAATCAGCCGGCATTGCCGCAAGTGATGGCAGTCGAATGGTTGTCTACAAAGACATGGGCTTGGTGTCGCAAGTATTTACTGAAGACATCCTTGAAACTTTGAATGGACATTTAGCAGTCGGACACTGTCGTTACTCAACCACTGGTGCATCGCGTTGGGAAAATGCTCAACCAACATTTCGCAGCACTAGCCAGGGACACATTGCGCTGGCACACAACGGAAATTTAGTTAATACAAAAGAGCTTTCGGATTCGCTTAATGAACCAGCACCTCGTGCTGAGTTAGCAAAGCGCAAACCAGAATCCACAACCGATACTGAAGTACTCACAAAGTTGTTGGCAGCACATCCAGACTTGTCGCTTGAGGCAGCTGCTATGGAAGTTTTGCCAAAAGTGAAGGGCGCGTTCTCACTAGTTTTCATGGATGAGAACACGCTTTATGCCGCGCGAGATCCACTTGGCATTAGGCCGCTAGTGCTAGGCAAGTTAGACCGCGGTTGGGTGGTTGCATCCGAGAGCGCGGCGCTGGACATTGTGGGTGCTGCAATCGTGCGTGAAGTTGAGCCGGGTGAGCTAGTCGCGATTGATGAATCTGGTTTGCGGACTCACAGATTTGCTCCAGCTACACCAAAGCATTGCTTGTTTGAGTACGTGTATCTGGCCCGGCCAGATACGTTGCTATCCAATAGATCAGTTCATAGTGTGCGGGTAGCGGTGGGCCAGCGATTGGCAAAAGAGCATCCGGTTGAAGCGGATTTGGTGATTCCAGTCCCTGAATCCGGCACCCCAGCCGCGGTTGGTTATGCCCAGGCAAGTGGGATTCCGTTTGCCCAAGGCTTTGTAAAAAATGCTTACGTGGGTCGTACTTTTATTCAGCCTTCACAGACCCTGCGGCAGTTGGGTATTCGGCTCAAACTCAATCCACTCAAAGATGTGATTGCGGGCAAGCGCTTGGTTGTGGTCGACGATTCCATCGTGCGCGGAAATACCCAACGCGCGATTGTGAGAATGCTGCGAGAAGCCGGAGCTGCTGAAATCCACGTGCGAATTTCAAGCCCACCCGTGACTTGGCCGTGTTTTTATGGAATCGATTTTGCAACTCGGGCTGAACTGATTGCTACAGGTCTTGGAATCGACGATATTCGCAAATCAATCGATGCAGACTCGTTGGGTTTTGTATCGCTTGA
>JBIKSQ010000002.1:0-32662 GCA_044348555.1 Candidatus Nanopelagicales bacterium
TTTCGATGAATTCCCCTGCCTTTGAAATTGCAGACGCCCAAGCGATCATTACTTTTCTTGGAACCCGAAAAGAAGTCATACAGGAAGGTGCTGATGATCCAAGAGTTGGTTTTGCAGGTGGCTCTTACGGCGGTGCGCTTTCTTTAATGGTTGCTGGTTACGACAATCGGGTTGATGCGGTTGCTGCCGACATCACCTGGAACAACCTCGAGCAAACACTTTTCCCGCAAGGCGCAACCAATTCCTTTAGTCCAGGCATATTTAAACAACTCTGGACTGGTTTCTTTTTTAGTGTAGGAATGGCAACACCCCCAAACATGATCAACCAGTGTGGTCGCTTTACATTGGAATGGTGCGCTGCGTATCAAGAAGCATTTTTACAAGGCCAACCATCAGCAGCTTCACAAGCCTTGATGTTTGCCTCATCGCCAGCAAGTGTGGCATCCCAAATAACTGCGCCGACATTGCTGCTACAAGGTCAGTCAGACTCGCTGTTTCCACTTTCCGAAGCTGATGCAACATACAGCCAAATCAAAAATGCGAATCCTGAAACTCCAGTCAAAATGGTTTGGCACGGTGGTGGTCACGATGGTGGGCTGGATGAAAGCGACAGAATTGAAAACCTCACCCTCGCTTGGTTTGAGGACCACTTAGCCGAGCGCAAAAGTGCCGGGACTGATTTTGAAATCACGCTAAGAAGCGGATCTGTTATCAGTAACAACTCAGATCAGCAGTTTGAAATCTTTAGCCGGCAGGAATATCCCGGTCTGAACGGTTCATCCACTGAGGCAATAACTGTCGGGGAAGCTGGCGTTGGTCAGCAAATCATTCGACCAGCCGGTGGTGTACCTGCAAACATAACCGTACTGCCAGGCGTAAGCGGTGGGTTGAGTTCGCTTGTGAATCGGCCGCTACCAAACCAATCTGCGGTCTTCGATTCTGCTGTACTTGAGAACAGCTACTTCATATCTGGTTCTAGTTCGGTGTCTCTACAAGTTTCTGCGGTAGAGGTCGTACCTGAAGCAACCTTGTTTGTAAGTCTTCGCATTGTTGGTGATGGGCAGCGAGAAACTTTGCCGAATGGCTTGGTCACTCCTGTTCGAGTTTTCAACGTCGGCCCTGATCCCCAAACGGTTGAGGTTGAACTGCCAACAATTGTGCAAGAAGTAAATCCAGGCGAAAAATTGCGAATTGTTGTTACAACCACAGACTTCGGATATCGAATGCCATTAGTAGGCGCCCAATACGAAGTCGCACTGGCAGACAACACAATGCAGTTGGCAACTGCAAACAACTTCACAAACTTGAATGCCCAACTTCCACCGCTTGTTTGGATTGTGGGCGCCTTGCTGATGGCATTGCTAATTGGAATTGGCTCCTGGCTAATCCGGCCGCGGAACAAGGCAGCAGTTCGAGAAGATCTGCTAGATGTGCCCGTGCGGATTGAGAACTTGGCAAAAGAGTTCAAGGGTGGTTTACGGGCAGTCAACGACATCACTTGGGAAGTCCCGGCTGGCAAAGTGATTGGTTTACTTGGGCCGAACGGTGCAGGCAAAACGACTACGATGCGAATGATTATGGGTCTTATTAGACCGACCGAAGGCGAAATCTTCGTGTATGGCAACAAGGTGGCAGCCGGCTCGCCAGTGCTTTCGCAGATTGGTTCACTGGTTGAGGGTGCGGGCTTCCTGCCACATCTCACCGGCCGCGAGAATCTGGATTTGTATTGGAAAGCCAGCGGACGTTCGGCTGAAGATCCACACCTCGATGCTGTTTTGGAGATTGCGGACCTAGGTACAGCTCTCGATCGGAAAGTTCGGACTTACTCTCAAGGCATGCGCCAGCGGCTTGGAATTTCACAAGCCATGTTAGGTATGCCAAAACTATTGATGCTGGATGAACCTACAAACGGTCTCGACCCACCACAAATTCGGGCAATGCGCGAGATGCTCATGTCCTATGCCGATACGGGTCGAACCGTGATTGTTTCGTCTCACTTACTAAGTGAAGTTGAACAAACTTGTTCGCATGTGATTGTGATGCACCGCGGTCAGTTGGTAACCACCGGTCGGGTAGACGAATTACTTGAAGGTAAATCCCACCTTCGCCTGGAGGATTTCTTCCTCGAGGTTGTTGGCGATGACTTAACGATTGGAAAACAGGCATGAGTACTCAAACCCCAATGAAGGCACTCGACATGGTTTTCCAAAGTTCAAAGACATTGCCATTTCGGGTAGAAATAATTCGACAGGTAAAGCGTCGTCGAACGCTGGTCGCCTACTTACTAATGGTCGCGCTTCCGCTAATCGTGGTTGCGGCTGTAAAGCTGGGACCAGATTCTGGTGATTCCGGCGCTAGTACTAGCGGTGGTGGATTTGGTGGCGGCAACCTAAATCTCATTGGACTTGCGACTTCAAGCGCCTGGAACTTCACAATTGTTTTGATGTTGTTCGGTAGCGGTTTCTTGTTAACAACTGTTTTTGCACTCTTTCACGGTGACACAATCGCTAGCGAAGCAAGCTGGTCAACCTTGCGTTACCTATTAGCAGCGCCAGTCCCTCGGCGCCGATTGCTCTTGATAAAGATGCTGGTTGCGCTTGTGCTCTCGTTGGGATCGATTGTTACGTTGGCCGTTTCTTCATATCTAATCGGGCTAGCCGCTTTTGGTGGTGGAGATTTAGCCAGCCCGCTCGGTGGAACTTTTGGCAACAGCGATGCATTCGTTCGAGTTAGCGTTATCACCGCATACATCTTCATGACCTTGTTGTTTGTCTCGGGCCTTGCCTTTTTGATGAGCGTAACGACGGACGCACCTCTTGGTGCAGTTGGAACAGCCGTGATGATTTCGATTGTGCTGCAGATTCTGAACGCGCTCGAAGCGCTCGGCACCATCCGCGAATATCTACCCGGCTGGTACGCAGATGCTTGGGTTGGCGTACTTGATCCAAACATCAGCTGGGGTCTTATGAGTCGCGGTGTTGCTTATTCAATTGTGGCTTTTGCAATCTTCACTGCATGGGCATTCTTCAAGTTCGAGCGAAAAGACATTTACACCTGAGTAAATGTCTGGATTGACATTGAATTGCGTCGTTCGGCTAGTGTTCGCAAACCCTACGGACGAGGACACATGAAAAAATTCATCATCGCCTTCTTGACAACCCCGCTATTGATCTCAACCTTGATTTCACCGGCTAAAGCAAACGGGCTGGATTTGACGCCAATTTCTTTTCAGAGTGTTCTTTGTTCTAATAGAGACACCATCTTCACCAGCTTGCAGCAGCACACACTGCCTGAACTGCTAGCTATAGATCCAGTGAACTTCTACGGGATAAGACGCACCTATCAATTACTCGATAGCACCACTCCAATTGATGACCCAATCGTATTGACCTCAAGCACCCTTCGAATGAGCGAATCACATATGTTTGATCGGACAGATTTTAATGTTGAAAATCTTGGCGACTTTACTAATTTAAAAATGCAGTTGACTACCGCTGCCATTGACGCCAATGGCGATCCGGGGGCTTTCGCTGTGGAAACTTTTGACATTCCGGACATCTACGAAGCAGGCCAAGTTGTTGGCTTGGGCACTGCCAGCGAGCCCTACTTAGTGAATACGCCTGAGCAATTCAGTGCCTTGCGCTGTCTGGATATTGATAACCGAGAACGAGATCGCTCTGATTGGGACCGTTTGCATGTGGAGATAACCTCGGATTTGCAGATGAGTGAAAGTGTTTTCATTCCGTTCTCAGTTCGGTACGCAAAGATTGATGGAAATAACCACACCATCTCAAACTTGCAGACCTTTGGCCACCGCACTGGCATGTTTGCGGACACAAATGACAGCTCATTCAAAAACTTAAATTTCCGCAAAATCCAAATCAATGGCGGTCTAGGTGTCGGAATTTTTGGGAACTACTGCAACAACGTGGAGTTTGAAAACATTAAAGTTACATTCTCCGACATCACCGCACTTAATGGCGGCACTATCTGCAACGATGTTGATAGAGCTCACTTTAAGAATATTGAAGTCGACTCAACCTTCAATATCATCGCCAACGACATTGATTCGGCAGAGTTTCGTGAAAACATTCCCTCAATGTATTTTGAACAGGGGATCGGTGGCCTGGTAGGCGAGGCTAGTTCTTCAATGTTTGAAAACGTAAATGTTAAATTCAAAGTGCAAAGTGGTATGGGAATCCTGAATCATTCAAGTGAAATACTTGCCAATAATCTGATGGATTTAACAAATATCGGTGGACTATTCGGTAGATCAACGGATGACGTGAACGTAGAACATTCAAGCATCGACTTTACGCTCGATTTCGCGGGTGCAAACCGAGCCCGAAACATTGGTGGCGTCACTGGAAATGCTCTAAGTGTCCTTCTGCAAAATGTGAAAGCTGTCACAGATATTTCACTGACTAACCCAACCCAAAGGTATACAGATGAAACATCAAATTTTGATTCAATTGGTGGCTTGGTTGGTCGAGAAATTGATTCTTCCATTTTTGGCTCCTCTGTAACTGGGAACATCGATATCACTGCGTCCGCCAACATTTCAGACTGGCGCATTTCTCATGTAGGCAGTATTTGGGGATACACTGAAGAAGATTTACTTGTGCAACGGGTACGGGCTGATGTTGATATATCAATGGCTGTACCCAATGTTTCTGCTGTTGGAGCAATTGGTGGCCGATGGAGAATTGCTTGGCTCAAAGATGTCGCAGTCCATTCAGACCTAAACGTCTCCACTAGTAGCAACGAATGTGATGAATTCGGTGTCGGCGCTTTCACTGGTGAAGACGGTGGCCTAGGTAGAGTTGAGCGGGTTGTAGCAACCGGCAACATTTCCCTGCAAACCAGTTGTAGCAAAAGCAACCTCAGTGGCACTTTCGGTTATTCGAGATCGGAAAGCAGGGTTTTCTGGAACAACTCATATTGGAACTCCAGCACAGATTCTGATCTTGGCACCAGAACTGACCCTGCTAATGGAGTTGGCGCAACCACAAACCAGTTGAAGACTCGCAAGTTTTTCAATGCAAAGGAATACGACTTTAAGAAGATCTGGACGATGGATTCTAAAACTGGGTTTGCCACACTTCGCCCGAACAAGGGTTACACCAGTACTGCGTTGAAGGCGCAATCTTCAAAGCAGGGACTCATTGGATTCTCAAACTTGGCAAGCGATAGTCGACGCACTTACAAAATCAATTTGCTAAGTTCTGACGCTGGAAAATCTGCGACTATCCGAATCAGAGGCACTGGAAGCGCAAAGTCACTAAAGCGAGTGAAGCTGAACCGTCAGGGTGATGCAACTTTCAAGTCAAACGTCACACTAAACGTTGGCGACTTACTTCAACTTGTTGTTGATAAAAAAGTGCGAGTCAAACTATTACTCAAATAAACTAAACAGGAATGGCGGTTGGTGCTTTTGCCGACCGCCATTCTTGTTTTTTAGGAAAAGTTTCGCTTCATGAAGTTGACCGTGTTTGTGATCGCACTGTTAAATGTCGAATCGTAGAAAGTGTGTCCAGCGCCGGATCTTTTTGCGTACTTCACAGTCTTGCCGTTTGCTTTCAACCGCTTGACGGCTTTGTCTGCCCACTTGACTGGACAAGTCGTATCAGCAGAACCGTGTTCAACCAGAATCGGTTCACTAATGCGATCAAAGTAAGAAAGTGGAGACATCCCCCGCCAGAAAGATGGATTCTCTTTGTTATCGCCATACTTTCCAATCACATATTTCTTCACATCTGGATCGTTTGCCATCCATTTCTGAACATTCTCCCAAGCCAACGTGCTGACCGATGCCCAGACAACAGCAGAATCAAACAAACCAGGACGACTAATTAGAGCGTTGTAAGCAACCGCCCCACCCATCGAACGACCAAAAAGCGAAAGCTGATTTTTGTTGAATTTTGGATTTGATGAAGCCTTGATTGCTAAAGCTGCATTGATTACATCTTCGGTATATCCGTAGCGCAACTTCTTCATGAAGTTTGGATCATTGTCCGAACCGGCATGATTTCGGTAATCAACATGGAAAGCCACAATGCCACGACGAGCTAAGTAATCTTGCTCACGCGCCATCCCCTGGCCAGTTACATAAATATCCGGATCGATGTATCCGTGAGCCAAGATGGCAACTGGAAATGGTCCCCGCCCTTTTGGAATGTTCATGACACCAGTGATCTTCAAACCGTTACTTCGGTAACTAACTTGATAACGGTCGTACGAAGAATTTGAAGAAACTTTTCGATCAAGCTTGAAGCTCTTACCCACAAAAGTCTGAGACCAGAGTGTTTGCAAACTCAAATCATTCGCAGTGGCAGGCGTGGTCGCAAAACCCAAAATCAGCGCGATCGAGGCTAAAAATGAAACAAGCGTTTTCTTTAACATTTCAAAAGGCTAATTGGTATTTGGGTTACCTGCCATCTGAAGGGTTTACTCGGGGATCTCAGCCTCAGGGCCAGAGAAATCCTTCGGAGTATGTGGGATCTTTTTGTTGAATTCCCGTTTCCACGCGAATATCGCAAGCGCGATAACTGCAACAATCGTGATGGCAAGCAGCGTCAGGTTGATTGTTGAACTTGTGCCTGCTGCACCAAGCAACGTGCGCCCGTTTGTGATGATGACCACGCCACCAATTAATACGCCGAAAGGCGCATGCGGCAGGCGACCCGCTAGTCGGGCAGCAATTGGGGCCATTAATACTCCGCCGAGCATTAAACCAAGCACGACAGTTACTGGAACTTCAGTTTCCGCAGTACTCAAACCGAACAAGAAACCAAGGCTGGCCGCGACTGCAACCGCAAACTCAGCTGCACTAACCGTTCCAATCACTAAGCGTGGGTGGGTGCGGGTTGCGGTTAGCAAAGTTGGTGTAGTGATTGGTCCCCAACCGCCACCGCCGGAAGCATCAACAAATCCTGCAAAGGCACCAAGACCGGCGAGCGTGTAGCCACGAAGCATCTTCTTTTTTGCTTTAATCACTGCGATGCCGAAACCGAACCGAATCAGCAGAACTAGTCCGAGCAAAAACAAAAGCCCCGACATGTACGTGCGAGCGCCATCAAGGGAGAACTGAGTTAAAACTGTTGCTCCGACAAACGCACCAATTGCACCGGGCAGAGCAATCCGCAACAGGATGTGCTTGTCCACATTGCCTTCGCGCCAATGCGACAGACCGCTAGCCAAAGTGGTCCCGATCTCAGCAAAGTGAACTGCCGCCGAGGCAGCCACAGCAGAAGCCCCGAGCAGAACTAGTGCGGTTGAACTAGTAATGCCGAATGCCATACCGAGCGTGCCATCAACAAACTGCGCTACCGCACCAGCGATTGCGTACCAAAGTGTTTCAAGCATTTTTCCCTCTAATTCTTTTAATGGGGGTAAACTAGCCCTATTAAAACTATTTCAGGCAAGCGTGTCAATTCGGCGCGCCCCACGCGGTTGGATCATCAAGAATTACCTGAATAAAGTCCGGAAAACTTTGATCCAGTACGTCCTGGAGGCTCACTGTGTCCAAGATTCGGCGCTCTTTAGCCCGAAGTGCAATCCACACCTTTTCCAGCCCCGCAGCAGCGCCTTCATACTCAACGCCTTCCGGCCGTTGCCCTCGAACCAAGGTCAATGGGCCATCGATTGCTCTAATCACATCGGCTAAGTGAATTTCTGCGGCAGGTCGGGCCAACTTGAAACCACCCGTACGACCTTTTCGGCTCTCAACCAGTCCAGCTCGTTTCAGTGCACTAACTGCTGTACGCAAGTAGTCCTCCGAGAGCGTTTGCTTCTCTGCGATGTAATCAAGACTCACCCACTCATCACTGCCTGCGGCGATTTCGAGCATGGCTCGAAATCCGTAGTCGGTTAGGGCTGTAAATCGCATGCCCGAATTATCGTTGAAAATCATGCTGCTGGTTCGAACTAGCCACTTTTTGAAAAATACATCCCTTTATAAATACAGGTACTCTGAGAGTGTGCGAAAGGAGCCGCGATGATGGCTTGGATGTGGATTATTGCAGCGGGAGTTCTGCTTGGCGTTGAAATCATGACAGCAGATTTATTGTTTGCATCGTTGGCGATTTCAGCATTAGCTGCAGGACTCGCAGGTGGACTAGGCGCAAACATGGTTGTGCAGGTGATTGTGTTTGCGGTTACAGCTGCAATCACGATCGGAATGTTGCGCCCAATAGCTTTGAAGCATTTGCGTAAGCAACCCGCCGATGCAGCCACAAATATGGATGCTCTGGTTGGTGCCACAGCACATACCCTCGAATTAGTCAGCCCAACCGTGGGAACAGCAAAACTTTCTGGAGAAGTTTGGACTGCCAGAACAGATGAAGGCGAAGTTCCTGCAAACACCAAAGTTTCTGTCGTGCGCATTGATGGCGCAATCGCGATAGTCAAAGTTAAGGGAGAATAGTTATGGAAGATTTCTTGAGTGCCGGTATCGGATTTTTTGCGATATTGATTCCAATCCTGATTGTTGCAGCTGTATTGGTTCGTTCAATTCGAATCGTGCCACAAGCAAATGCTGGAATTGTTGAACGTCTCGGCCGTTACCACCGAACACTTGGGGCTGGCTTAGCTCTTATCGTTCCTTTCGTTGATCGAGTTCGACCACTAGTGGATTTGCGTGAGCGCGTGGTTTCATTCCCACCACAGCCAGTTATTACTTCTGACAACTTGGTGGTGTCTATTGACACTGTTATTTACTTCCAAGTTACTGATGCGAAATCAGCTACCTACGAAATCGAAAACTTTATTCAAGGTATCGAACAACTTGTTGTTACTACCCTCCGTAACGTTGTTGGTGGGCTAGACCTAGAGCAAGTTTTAACAAGCCGCGATGCAATCAATGCGAACTTGCGCGGAGTACTAGACGAGGCAACTGGCAAATGGGGCGTGCGCGTCAATCGGGTTGAACTAAAGGCGATTGATCCACCACCATCAGTTCAGGAGTCGATGGAAAAGCAGATGCGCGCTGAGCGTGACAAGCGTGCGGCGATTTTGACTGCTGAAGGTGAAAAGCAGAGCCAAATTCTTACCGCAGAAGGTTTCCGCCAAGCCGAAATCCTGCGCGCAGAAGGCGATGCTCAGGCAGCAATCTTGCGCGCACAAGGTGAAGCCGAAGCGATTGCGAAAGTTTTCGGAGCAATCCATGAAGCCAACCCAGATGAAAAGGTCTTGGCCTACCAGTATCTCCAGCAGCTACCTGCAATCGCTAATGGCACCGCGAGCAAGGTTTGGGTAATCCCAGCGGAACTCTCAGGAGCAGCAGAGAAACTAGCTAAGGCTTTCAATCCCGATAAATAGTTAGGCACAACTAGGGAAAACCCTAGTTATTCCATTAACTACCTACTTAAGCAACAAACTAGAATCATCCGCATCACATAATGTGAATCGGGTGATTCTTTATTACCGACTTAAAACTTAGAAAGTTGCGTTATGAACTCAAAACTTCGTTCCAGCCTAATCGGCCTATCGGCACTTGCCTTGGTTCTTACCGGCACTCTTTATGCCCCGAGCCAGGCTGCTAAGAAATTGCCTAGCAACGTAAGTCACACCATACAGCTCGATGGATCTTCGAACTCGAAGTTAAATGCCACCCAAATCGCATCCTTCAGAAAAAAACTAGTGAACGCTTCTCACCTGACCAAGATTGATTGCGTAATCCGCCATGCTGCAAGCATTTCAAGCGGTAATCTGGCAAAGGTAACAAGAGCAGGGCAGACTGCTTGCCAGTCAGCCCGAAAAGCCAATCCCAATTTGCAAATTTGGGACATAAGTTTTAGTGAAAGCTCACGACTCAAAGGCACCAAGTTCAATCTGGCATTGAGTGTGTACGCCCCAAGAACGGTTTCGTTTCAAAATACAAACGAAAGAGAAGTTGAACTTCCTTCAAATTCTAGAGTCTTGAGTTTCAATGGCTCGTACTTGATTCCAGATGCTCCATCAACAGATGTCGCTCATGTGGAATTTCTACATTGGAATTCCCAGCCAGATGGGAGCGGCACAATTTATCTGCCTGGCGAAACAACCAGAATAAAGCACGCGCTTACTTTGTACCCATATTACGAAGGCCACACCATTAATTTCAATCTAGTTTCATTGAACACGTCGGTAGGAAGTAACTATCAACTTCTCTACTGGTCAACAAGTAACAGCTACCTGATACCAGTTCTCTCAGCATCGACGTCTTTTCAGGCTTCAACTGATGAAAATGAGATGATAGTCAATCTCCCTGGAATAATGACTAATACAACAGGTTTTCTTGCCATGCCGGGAATTAACGTCAGCTGGATTGGAGCTGGGACTTGCCCAATGATCGGTGCTGTGGCAGATGCATGCACAACTTTCAAAATCACCTACACGACAAGTGGAACCGTCACTTTCAATTTTGAAGGTTACGTTTCTTAAATCCTACAAAGTTCTTAGAAGGTTGCGTTATGAATAAGAAGCTTCGTGCCAGCCTGGTCGGTTTGTCGGCACTTGCCTTAGTTTTTGCCAGCAGTTTGTATGTCCCAAGTCAAGCTGCAAAAAGATTACCGGTCAGCCTTAGCCAAAGCGTTGAATTGAGTGCCACTTCAAATTCGAAACTCAAGCCAACCCAAATAGCGGCTTTCAAAAAGAAGATTGCCAAAGGTTCACATCTAACTTTGTTCCAGTGCGCAGTTAAACATGCTGAAGACATATCTGAGACAAACTTGGCAAAGGTAACTAAAGCAGCTCGAACGGCATGCCAGTCAGCTCGAGCAGTTACGAAAAATCTCAAGAATGTGGGTTACGAATACTACGAGGATTCAAAATACACAGGTACAAAGTTCAAACTTGAAATCTACGTATTTGGTCCAAGGATCGTTTCCTTCAATCACGTAGGCCTCAATATTTCCCTACCCGCAAATTCAAAGATCCTAAAATTCAATGCCTCATATCTAACTCCACCAGCTCCGACTGGAGTAGTAACTGCGGCTTCATTTATGAGTTGGAATACTCGAATGGACGGCACTGGAATTGACTACCAACCTGGCCAGAGGATCAAAGTCAAGCATCAGCTTGATTTATATCCAAAGTATGTTGGGCACACACTCAACTTCAACATCGTTTCGTTAGACACAGCGTCTGGGAGCAACTACCAGATTCTTTACCACAATGTAATGGAATTCGATTTACAGCCAGTATTTTCCAAGTCAGTGCAAATTTTTGTTCCAACTGACGAGAGTATGTTGGTGATGTATGTACCCGGTATATCAGCCAACACGTCAGCCTTCTCAGTGACTCAGGGACTAAGTGTTAACCTCGCAGGAACTGGGTTTTGTGGCGCAATCGCATCTGTAGAAATGGAATGTTCAATTTTTGAGATTACATTCTCTAACAGCGGAACGATTACCTACGACCACAACAATTACGATTCATAAATACCTCAACCCCTAACTAGAGAAAACCCTAGTAAATCCATTAACTCCCTACTGGGGAGCAAGATAGAATCATTGAGTTAAACACTTAGAAAGTTGCGTTATGAATAAGAAGCTTCGTACCAGCCTGGTTGGTTTTTCGGCACTTGCCTTAGTTCTTGCAGGCACTCTGTACGCCCCAAGTCAAGCTGCAAAGAAACTGCCCTCGAACATAAAACACACCATCCAGCTCGATGCATCTTCAAAGTCGAAGTTAAATGCCACCCAAGTCGCATCCTTCAGAAAAAAAATAGTGAACGCTTCTCACCTGACCAAGGTTGATTGCGTAATCCTCCACGCTGAAAGCATGTCAAGTGGGAATCTGGCAAAGGTAACAAGAGCAGCTCAGACTGCTTGCCAGTCAGCCCGAAAAGCCAATCCCAATTTGAAACTTGAAGACATAAGCTTTCGTGGAAGCTCACGCATCAAAGGCACAAAGTTCAATCTGGAATTAAAGGTGTACGCTGCAAGAACTGTTTCCTTTAAAAAGGCTTTAGGAATCAACACACCGCTACCAAAAAAATCCAAGATTTTGAAATTTAATGCAAAATACGAATTACCCGATGGGCCATCCACATTTGTTGCTGGTGGATCTTTCGTGGGCTGGAATACGCAAGCCGATGGACGCGGTGTTGACTACCAAGCCGGCCAAACCATCAGAGTCAAACATGCAATCCAGCTACACCCTAAGTACGTTGGCCACACAATCAACTTCAATATAGTTTCGCTAGATACTAACTTTGGTAGTAACTATCAACTGTTGTACTACGCGCCTGGTGACAATAATTACCAGCGCCCAGTTTTTTCAACCTCTCAACCCGCATTTGTCACAAGTGATGTCAATGTAATGATTCTGTATGTTCCTGGTGCTGTATTTAATACGTCAGGCTTTACATTGACGGATGGTATGAGTGTCACCTTAACTGGGGCTAACGGCGGTTCTTGCCCAGATATTTCCTCGGTAGATACTCAATGCACAGAGTTCACCATTACCTACCTGTTCAGCGGAACCGTCACTTTTGATTACCAAAACTCTATTCAATAGAGTCGATCCATGAAAAATATCGAAGTGTGGATGGACGTAGTCTGCCCATGGAGTCGACTGGCTTTGATTGAGCTTGATCGCACTATCGCTGAAAACAACATTCCAGCGAGAGTGCGGTTACGCAATTTTCGGATTGACCCTGAAGCATCGTCAAACGACTATGGTCAAACGACAATTGAACATCTGTGTTTTACACTAAACATAACGCCCGATAAAGCTTTCGCCATTCTAGAAGGCGTGATCAATGCTGGCACCGAGCAAGGTGTAACTTTCAATTTCGAAACGGCACGTGGCGGAAACACTCTTGATTCGCACCGGCTCATTCAAGTCGCTAACAAATACTCACTGTCCATTCCAGTTGCCCTAGCAATTTCGAAAGCCCACTTCGAAGATGGAAAACTGCCTGGGGAACTCGGCCTGCTAGTCGAAATCGCCAGACAGGTTGGCTTACCTGAGGATGCGATCCAAAAGTTTGAAACCATAAACTCTTACAACGATGAAGTTCTCGCGGATGAAGAGTTGGCTAGTGAGTTAAACATTGAATCAAGGCCAACCATTTTCATCAACGGTGAATTGGCGTTTGTTGGACTACCCAAACAGACCGAACTTCTTGCAGTATTAACAAGAGAACTCTAGTTTTGAAAACAAGTCAAAACTAAACAGTTACGTAGACAAAACCTTTTTTCACCGAAGTTTGGTAGGTTCTTAACGCACTAGATGCAGGGCCCTTTGTTACTTGTCCAGTAGTTGCGTTAAAAGTTGAACCATGTGCAGTACACACGACATTTGTGCCACTCATGCTGCTCATCCGAACACCTTCGTGTGTGCAGGAACCACTGAAAGCTTTGAAGGTACCTTTTCGTGGCTGAGTGATGATTATGTATTGGCCATTAAGCGTGTAGGCCTTAACTCCACGAACCGGGATTGCACTGGTGCGGGCAGCCTTCACTCGTTTGCTAGCAGCGAGTGCCACTTCAGATTGAGCACTGAGCCCAAGTGCCGCAAGTCCAGCAGCTGCGAACTTAAAAACCTGTCGACGAGTCACACTTTGCTGTAGTGGCTCGTAGTTACTGCGATCTGGTTGAGGGCAACCATTCCCTGCTGTGTTTTCCATGAAGGCACAGTATTCAGATTTCAGGATTTACGCCACGCCTAAATTGGTAGTCTTTGTACATGAGGACTCGGAGCATCAGTGCATCTATAGCAATTTTGATGCTTGCGGCAGGAAGTCTCTCTCAAATCTCATCACCCGCTGTGGCTGCACCTCAATGCCGTTCTGCACCAATACTGAGTGCAACTCCATCCAATTCCTGGACACCAACTTCTGGGGTTTCAGTCCGGACTTGGAACTTCGCTCAAGGCATTTCACACAACGGGCCCGAAGCCACCCGGGTTTCGGTAGCAACCGCAAATCTTGAATCATTCGATCTGAAACCAATGCATTCAGGTTTTCCGACGGTGTCCAGCCCATTCACGATGGTCAGTAGATATAACGCCTACGCCGCGATTAACACAGACTTTTTTGATCTTAGTTGGCCCGCTTTTGCGTGGGGTCCTGTAGTCACAGATCGAGTTCCTGAATACATGCCACTTGTCTACACAAACGGCGGATGGCAAGCCAGCTGGTTAAAAGTTGTCGGCACGGTTGAAGCGGTTCCCGATAAAGCTGAAGGTTATGTGACATCCGGCTCATTAAAAACTTCCTGGAATGAAATTGCTTTAGGTGGATTGAATCTAAAAAGCCTCCCAACAAACACTGCGATTGTTTACGATAAGGACTTTGTTGGGAACACTCCCAAGGGTGATGCCACTTTGGTTGTCCAAAACGCAGTGGTGATTGAATCTTTTCCAGCCGGTGTCTCCATCCCCGTGCCCAGTGGCGCCAAGGTAATTCAGGCGGTTGGTCTAGGCGCGACAAAAATCCGCACAGTTGGTGTGCAGCCACGTGCAGAAATAAAAATTGACGGCCCTGTCTCCAAGGGATTCGTTACCAAAGGAACCTTGAAAACCGCAAAAGGAAACATTTCAGTTGTTGGAGTAAATCTCTCGTCATTAAAAAATGGTGCCACAATTTTCAACAAAAACTGGAAAGCCCGCAGCACACCAAAAGGTGCGCTGACCTGGGTCATCGCGAATGAGAAGATTGTTAAAGTGTTTAAGTCTGGCTCAACCGTAAAACCAACTTCGGAAACCACCGTCGTGCAGTTCCTCAAGCCATCAAAAGCAGCCAAAGCTGTGACACGTGGGGCTGCGACAAAGCTTTCGCATTCTGTGCCAAGTACTGCTCGGGGATACCGAACTAGTGGTGACATCAGAGCTGCTGCAGGTGATATTCCAGTCGAAGCAATCAACTTGACGCTTGCGAATCCAAAAAATGCACTTATTTTTGATAGTAACTGGAAAACAGAAACACCTAAGGGCGCCATAACTTTAAAGATCCAAGACAACTCAATCATTGAGGTCGACTTGGATGGGAATACCTCTCGACCAGCCCCCGGCCAATACGTAGTTCAAATTCCTGCACGATTGACTGATTTGGCAAGCAACTTTTCAGCAGAAACTTCTGCTGTAATTGAACTGGATTTACCTTCAACCAGAATAAATGCGCTAACTAGCACTCTGATTCGAAGTGACAGCAAGCTTGTGGTTGGGAACGACACCATTCCTATAGGCGCAATTAACCACAATCGCATAGCCAGCGACCAAGCATCTTTATACAATGCAAACTGGCTCAGCAGCAATCAAGATCGGCTAACTCAAGCTGGCCGGAGCAGTGTTGTGATTCGGGATGGGAAAGTTGCAGCGATCTACCCAACTGGCGCAAACCTTTTCGTGAACGACACTGACACGATTATTCAATTCCCACGTTTGTTCCGTGCTCAAGTAATTGCCTGGGCAGTTGGTACTCCAGCCACCATCGAACTTTCGGTTGAAAGTAAAAACAAAAAAGACTTAATAAACGCATTCGGCAGAGGCCGACCAAATCTGAACGACGGTGAAGTGGTCGCTGTGTGCGATCCGAACGACGATGGTGTCCGACCTCGCACATCGATTGGCTGGGATGCGGCTGGCAACGTGTGGCTAATCACTGGATCGCCGACTGGCTCAAATTTGGATAACGACGGCTACCGAGACGGTGGTGCGACAGTCATCCAAATGGCGCAGTGGCTTAAGCAGCTTGGTGCAACTGAAGCAGTCTCATTCGATGGTGGCGGTTCAACCTGGATGATGCGGAATTCGCCGGATGGTCCACGACGGGTGGATATGGCTGACCCTGGTAATAGCAACAACCCATGGATTCGCTCAGTGCCAGTCTCGCTTGGGATAGTGGATCGCACTGACTGATGTGCGGGTTTTGTGGGCACTCCCAAAATGACAAGGCGCAGTTGCCGGCCGTATAAGGGCGACTCCCAAAACTCAAAATAGTACAAAAGGTTCATACCCATACTTAAAGGCCTTTAAGGTCGTCTGCGCACCCATTCTCCGAGCCTTAATTCCTGATGAATAATTGCGTAACAATTTGGTACCGTCTTTGAATTTCAACTTGAAATCGCTTTCACAGACTACTTACGGTTCTCCCACGTGTGTGCGCACGGATATCGGTGAACGCAATTTCTGGATGCGCCCGCATTCGGATGTTCGCCACATTCTGTGGAAGGAACACATTGATTAACTTAAATTTCAACGGTCGGAAGCTGGTTGGTTTAACGGCTTCTGCACTTATTGCGATTGCAAGCGTGAACCTGGGAGTTCCCGCTATGGCAAACGGTCTAGCCGCAACTGAAACCACTCTAACCTTCGAAGACGGCGACACTCTTGGTGCTGACGCGGTTGGCGCAAATGGTCTACAGGACCCAGTCGGTTCATTCGAAGGTGCAATCACCACGATTGCAGATGTCCCTGCAGGTGGCGGAACTGGAAAAGGTCTCCATCTTGTAAAACAAGCTGCACCAGCCGGTCAGCCTTGGGCAGGTGCGACCCTCATGGATTCGAGCACTAGCAACATCCGGATTACTGCCGCAGATCTCTCTGCTATCACTTTTGATTACTACTCACCAGATGGCGTTAATTCGCCGCTGATGGTTAAGCTCGAAAACAATTCAGTCAACATCGAATTCGTTAAGACTGCATCACCAGGTTGGAACTCGATGTCTTTCGACTTCTCCACCCAAGGTTCATGGAGCGACAGCATCGAATACACCAAGATCACTGTCTTCCCGAACTGGAACAACCCAACAGTTACCAACACTGGGCAGACATATGTATTCGACAACTTCAAAGTTAACACCGCTGATGAACCTGTGGTTGGCCCACAGGCAGATCCAGTATTTCTAACCTTTGAAGATGACGACACTCTCGGCGCTGGAGCCGTTGGCAACAACGGTCCTGGAGATGAAACCGGAACCTTTAGTGGCGCAACCACGACAATCGCAAACGTCCCAGCTGGCGGTGGAGATGGCAAAGGCCTTAACATCGCAAAGGCTGGTGACCCTTGGTCAGGCGTAACAGTGTTGGACATTTCCACTTCTGAAGTGAAAATCACTGCGGCTGGACTTGCCACTATCACGTTTGATTACTACTCACCTGACAACATCGATTCACCAATCATGGCCAAAATTGAAGGTGCTGGCGGGTCCAACGCGATTGAATTTGTAAAGACTGCTTCCTCAGGTTGGAACTCAATGTCATTCGACTTCTCCACGAAGGGTGAATGGAGCGCAAGCAACGTCTACACCAAATTGACCTTGTTCCCTAACTGGAGTAACCCAACTGTTACAAACACTGGGCAGATCTACGTGGTCGATAATCTTGGTGTCAACGGTGGCAAAGCAGACCCATCTGCAAAAGCGACTGTGTTGACCTTCGAAGACAGTGACACCCTTGGTGCACTCGTTTCGGGACTATCAACTGTTGAGAAACCAACCGGTGCTTTTGAAGGTGCATCTGTATCTATCGAAGCTGCACCAGCTGGTTGTGAAGTCGGCGACAGCCTGCATCTCGTCAAAGAGGGTAATCCATGGTCAGGTGTTACGGTGCTTGATACCTCATCCAGCAACATCTTTGTTGCCGCATCAGGTAAATCAACCATCACTCTCGACTACTACTCACCAGATTCAGTTATGTCTCCACTTATGCTCAAGATTGAGGGCGCAGGCGGTGCTGGCGCAATTGAATTTGCCCAGATGGCAGAGCCTGGTTGGCAGACTCTGACGTACGACTTCTCAACCAAACAAGGTTGGAATTCAAACTTCGAGTACACCCGCCTGGCTATCTTCCCGAACTTTGATCCGCAAAACGCAACCTCGGTGACCAACACCGGTCAGGTCTACGTCATTGACAATGTGAGTGTTAACGGTGGCGTAGTCGCTGGAGATTGCACACAGGAAGAAGAACCTGAAGTCATTGCTCCAACTCGCACCAAGGCACCAACCATCAGCGGAACTGCCAAGGTTGGTAAGACTCTGACTGCGAAGAGTGGCACATTCACTGGAACTGACCCGGTCGTAACCTACCGCTGGTTCGTATGTGAAAAGGCTGCCTCTAAGGCATCTGCTACACAGCCAGGTTCACTCAAGTGCAAGGCAATCAGTGGCAGTGCAGGCAACAAGAATAAAATGAAAGCAGCCAAGTCACACGCAGGTAAGTTCCTGCGCGTCTCTCAAACGGCAACCAACTCAGCTGGTTCCGTGACGGTTTACTCTGCAACCTCTAAGAAGATTGCTAAGTAAAGATCCACAGAGAAAACCCCCTGTGTCATCACCAGATGACACAGGGGGTTTTTACTACCCAACTATTGCCAGTAAATCTTTGCTTTGTAGCCCTTTGGGTTTCCATAGTTGTAAGCCTTGAGAACTTGTAGACCATTAGTTCCCTTTGGTGCGTTAACTTTAAGTGTCACGATTCCACGAGCGTTAGAAATTCTCGACCAAGTATCCAAATCATCACCTTCACCCCAGGTATCAAAAGTAACTGTCTTACCAGCTACTGGCTTACCTTTGAGGTTAGTGAGTTTGAAAGACACGTCAACAGCTTTACCTGCTGTTGCCTTTATTTCTTTTCTTAACGGAGTTATTTTTGGATTAACGAAATGAAGAACCAAAAGATCCTTGTCTTCTAAACGGTCTTGGGCTTCGCTTGGATGCGCAACCATGCTTGGAGCAATGGTGCTTGATACGCACATGACATCATCAGAGCAAGGAATACCATCAGAGTAGAAACTCAGTTTGTTTTGAGCTACTGGGAACGCTTCACCCATTATGTTGTAGTTGGTCATGGAGAAAGTGGCATTACCGAATGAATCAGTGGTTGCAAGAATTGCTGTTTCGCCTGCACCCATCTGTGGTTGATCACCACACCAGTCACGGACAATCGTGTTTGAATTTGGACGGTTAAAACCAGGGTAATTTGTGGCTTGCGGAGTAAAGAAAGTCGTCTCACTGCAAGACGCACGCTTGTTTACAACTAGATAAACAACGCGGTTCTGAAACGGCACACCATCTTTGTTGGTGTATTTGAAAGTCAAACTTACATCGCCACGTACATCAGCAAACATGTGTAAAGACCGAAGTCCTTTGCCGTAAAACTGATCCCACGTACCTTTTGCTTCGGCTGTCGTGTTAACAGAATTCCTAGATGTTGGCTCCGGTGAGACTAAGCGCATGATTACGTTACCAGGAACTGGTGGGTTGTAGACCGCTGCAGTCGTTGCCATTGGTTGCAACGAGATTGAAATCAGCGAGACCAGAATCGCAAGGATTGCCCCTCTTTTTTTCATTTATCATCCTTTGGTTTGGCTCGCACAAGCATTGGTTGAGTATTACTTTGCTATTCGATTGTTACCTTGCCAACACCGTCAACTGAGTAGTACTTCACCCAGTCAACTTTCACTTCGGAGTTGGAAATTCGGGAGTCGATGGCTCCACCAAAGTGGCCGCCCATCGCTAGGTTGAGAATTGCGTAAAACTTCGGATCCTGGCCTTGTGCATTTTTGCCGAATGGCCAGTGCGCTAAGCCAGATTGTGCCTTCGAGACTGTATAGACAAGCTCATCATTAATGTAAAAAGTGACCTCGTCCTCGAGCCACAACATTCCATAGCGGTTGTAGCTCTCGCTTAGATCAACAAGCGTGTCCTTGATGCCACCCAAGTAAGTGTGGCCACCGCCGCTGTTGGCAAAATGAACTGTGCCATATGTGAGTTGTGGGAAAGATCCCTTGTATTCCCAGATATCCAGCTCACCACAACGTGGCCAAGGTACAGTACGAATGTTTGTCCCAAGCATCCAGAAAGCAGGCCAGGTCCCGGCGCCTTTAGGAGCCTTAATGCTTGCCTCCATGTAGCCGTAAGTGAAAGATACTTTGTTGAAGGTTGTGATTTTTCCACTGCGCCATTCACATCGACCGTAATAGCAATTCTGGGTTGAAGTGTTGTCATACCGTTGGGCTCGAATGGTGAGACTTCCGCTTCCATCTTGTCGGTTCTGGGATTCTAGGTACCACTGACGCTCACCGTTACCCCAACCACAGTTGCTATATGGGGCCTGACAGCCATCACTAATGTCAGCTGTCCAATACGAGCTATTCGGAGCCGTATTGGCTGCAGCGTTAAAATTGTCCTCCCAAAGGAGCACGCGCTGTGGTCCACTAGACCGTGGGGCAATTGTTACGCTCTGCGTGACTGTCTGGGCGGCAACATGAGACCGAGTTGCTTCTGCTGAAAACTCAACCACGCACTCACCGACAGCAAGTGGCTTTAGTGCATTGTTCTCGATGCGACATCTGTTCGGGGTTGTGACGTTTGCTAAAACATTGTTCGATGGGGAAGACACCTGAATCACTTGAGGTTCTGCATCAATAAACATGTCCTGCAACTTTGTGGCAGCGATCTTGTTTGCTTGTTTGTTTTGCTTGCCAATAAAAACTGTTCTGATTGGTAAGGACTGATGCTTGGAAGTCACACTCCAGATTGAGATCTCGTAATTTGATTTTTTATCGAGACCAGTAAATGAGGCCTCGCGCACACTTAGTTTTGTGCTGGAAGTTTTGGTGAGATCCCGAGACTTAATCTGAACCCTGAAACCGGTTGGCCTTATTTCACTTTTCCAAGGTGCTTTCCAACCAACGACCAGATTTGAGCCCCTCCAGCTTGCTGAAATGGAAGAAGAGGGCAACAACTTTGAATTAAAAATTAGCGCATTTGAAGGAGCCAGCACACTAAGCAAAACAATTAAAACGCTGAGGAAAACAGCAGATTTGTTAAGTGATTTAAACACGCAGTGGCCCTTTAGATGGTTGGATTGCGGCGCACACTGCAATTGGCACAATTGTACATAAATCAGGAGAAGAATTTTTCCAATATTACGGCCCACTCTTTGTTTCTAGGCACAGCGAATAGCAAAAATAATTAAAATATTCAAAATATGAGACTCGTGAGATATAGAACGAGCCGCCTGACGGAATCGAACCGTCGACCTTCTCATTACGAGTGAGATGCTCTACCAACTGAGCTAAGGCGGCGCAGCCCGCAGGCAGCGGCGGAATCTTAACCGACCGAAATAGCGCAAAAATGATGGGCGCTGGTTTCCCAGTACCCATAAATTTCTAAACCACTTTAACTGATAATGCTTTCGATTAGCCATGACTTCTATTATTTGAGGGTGAAGATGACCCCTTTTTTATTGAGTTTAGTTTTCATCTTTTCAGTTTCTCAGATTTCAGCCACAGCTAATGCAGAAGAAAACGATCAGATTTCCTACCTGGGTTTCAAATCAGTCTTCTACCCCATGGATTCACCAGACTTGCTATCACCACCACTAACTCTGAAGCAAGCAGCCAAGTCAAGACCAATCACCAAGAGAAAATTTCTCAATCCCCGAATAGATGGATCTCATAGGTTCCGTGGAAATGCGATAGCTAATGGTTGTGCTGATGCGGTGCAGGAGCCAGTTTTTTGTGACTTTGGAAACATCGAGTCAGACAAAAACGTTTTGCTTATTGGCGGAAGTCATATGGGTCATCTAGTGGATGGATTCCTTGAAGCCTTTGACCCAAGAATTTGGAAGATAACAACCGTTTTGAAACGTAGTTGCCGTTTCAAAGATTTTCAGAAAGAAACTCCAGGCACCTTTTCAACTGATTGCGCGGCTTGGAGTGCCAATGTTTTGGAGTACGTAACAGCAAATAGGTCAGAAGCAATCGTGATGCTTGGTACCACTTCCTATACGAACGGGCGAGAGGACAGCACCAGAGGTTTGCGTTCCATGATTCGTTTGGTTTCAGATAAATCAGACAATCTAATCTTGGTCCGTGATACTCCACGCTTTCCTAGATCACACGTGAAGTGTCTGCAAGCAAAACCTAAACAGGAAATCTCTGATTGCGTTTTTGAGTTAAACAAAGATTTTGAATTAAAGAACAATCCCAAATTTGGACTAGTCGAAAACGCGAACACTGCAGTGATTCATCTGAATCCATACATTTGTTTCAATTTCAAATGTCCGGCTGCGGTTTCTAACGTTCTTATCTACCGCGACAACGACCACTTAACTCCGACGTTTGCCAAACAATTGGCCCCCGTCATTGCTTATCAAATAAAGGGCCAGCTACCAGAGCTAGCTTTGACGGAATAGTCCCTGTGGCTCTATAACACGTCAATCACTCGACTAGATCGAAGCTAGTGCTGCTGTCTCTGTATTACCTGTCCTTGAGACCGCAATCGTTGTAGTTAGCCTGCGCTATTCACAATAGCCACCATCACAACAAGGTTGTATGTAGTAGCACTTAGGGCAGAAGTCTTTGCCACCTCGTCTCTCGAGATCAACACCCTCACAAGCTGGGCAAGGTCCAGGCGCTCCCATCATTGTGTCCTCCTAAGTTCGCTTGCGACGCTGTAGCGGCCATATCAAATAGTTGATTTCATAGGATACTGAAAGCCAACTTAATTGAGCGGCAAGATGATTCTTACTTCTAAGAAACGCTATCACAATGCTCATTAAAAAGGCTGCATGTTGCAGAGAATTGCCAAAGGGACACTATGAGAGACGTAACCCAAAAAGCCACCTGCTATCGCTTCATAGGTTCGTCAAAGTGCAGAGTTTCATGAACCCGCCTACCTTCAGGGGGTGCGCAAAATCGACCTGACCAAATCAGCCCTTGATATTCTGCAAGCCGACTTTTCCCACCTCGTTTGTGATGAGCCAAAAGAGAGTGTTGCATTCCAGGGCGGGCAAACGGCGGCTAGTGCAGCTCTCGAAAACCTCGACATTAACGGATACGCTCGCAAGCGCTCACAAATTTTGCCGGTGGGCAATCGGGGCGCTTCAGCCCTCTCCCCATACATTCGCCACAATCTGCTGAGTCTGCGACAAGTGTGGGATGCGGTTGCAGACGCCGACTTTGAAGACCGCAGCAAATTCCGAGACGAGTTACTTTGGCAGGAATATTCGCGACATTTGTATGCCCGGGTCGGTACTCGACTATTCAGTGAGCTTCGTTATCAACAACAGCGCACCAACCCAACCGGCAATCCGTGGAATCGCGACATGAACTGCATCAACCAAGAGTTAAACGAGTTGGAAGAAAGTGGTTGGCTTGTTAATCAGGCACGCATGTGGCTGGCTTCTGATTGGGCGGTGCGACATCAAGCAGATTGGTTGGCTGGCCAAGAAGTTTTCTACCAACACCTACTGGATGGATCACGTGCAGCAAATCTGCTGGGCTGGCAATGGAACACGGGAACTGGAACGGGTAAGCCGTACGGCTTTGCGCAGTGGCAAGTGCAGAAACGCGCCCCAGAACTATGTCGAAGTTGTGACTTCAAAAACAACTGTCCAATCGCCGAGTTTCCTGAAACTGAACAACTAGCTGCTGTGACCGAAGACGATTACCGGATGAGTCGAGATACCGACCCAGAACTAACCAGTGGTCCCAGGTCTGTAATTTATGAGGCAACACCTGATGTTGTTTTACTAACAATCGATTCGCTCGGCGATGCTGATGCTGCGTTGACTGCTAATCCAGATTTGCCTGTCTGGTTTGTGTTCTACGAATCAAAACTTGAAAAACTTCAACTTAGTTCAAAGCGAATTGTGTTTTATCTTCAGACTCTGCAGGATTTAGCACAACGGCGAGATGTACATGTTTTTCTCGGTGAGCGCGATGCTGAGATGGCAGCGCAAAAGTTTGCAGTCACCTGGGTACCGGTTCCATCATTTAAGTCGTTAGCAAACAGCGCGGTTGAGATTCACCCTTGGCCGTGGTTGGTGAAACCACACAGCAAGTCGGTGAAGAGTTTTTCAGCTTGGCGAAACCACGCAGAGTTACCAACCAAGATTTGATCAGTAGTGCCACTCGATTAATCGAGTAGCGGCCAATCTGGTTCGTAGCTTAAATTTTCTGTCGGGACCATTCCGTAAAGAAAAAAGTCATCAATCACGTTGTCCAAATCAGTTGAGCCTGACATGTAGCCTGTGTGGCCATCGCCGTTGAAGTTAATGTAAACCCCAATCCCAAGCTTGCTCGCCAAAGCGCGCGCCCATTCATCTGGCGTGGCTGGGTCATAAGTTGTTCCAATCACAACGATAGAAAAGTTGCTAAAGATGTTTAAATCCTGTGGCAACGGCGTAAACCCGCCAGGCCACCCTTCACATCCACCTTCACTCCAAGCCAAAACTTTGCCAGTGAATGGAGCTGCGGCTACAAACTCAGCTTCAATGTCTTGTGGGGTAAGTCCGGAAGGCCCAAAATCTGCGCAGTTGATTGCGATGTTTGCAGCCACGCTGTTATCGGAATACCCGTCGTACTCACGGCCCCAGAACCAGTCACTGATGTTTAACAACTCAGAGCCTTTGCCGCGAAATGCCATGCTCAAGCCTTCAATCAACCAGTCCCAACCGCCATTTGCCGCATACATTGCACCCAAAATTGCATTCCAAGCCTGAGATTCGCTGAGTGGTCGATCTGGATCAGATGTCTTCATTGGTTCTTGATCAAGTCGATCAAGAAGATCTTTAATGTTCTGCAAAATCTCGGTTTCGCTATCGCCCAAATCGCAGACAATCGCTGCTTCGATGCAGTATCTCGCAAAACGCGAAAGCGATAAATCAAAACCCTTCGCTTGGCCCAGTGACAATTCTTTGGTGCTTAATGTGAAATCAACCGCACCATCGAGAACCATGTTTCCAATGTTTTCAGGAAATAGCACTGCATACACGGCACCAAGTTGGGTGCCATAAGACTTGCCCAAGTAGTTGAGCTTTGCCTCGCCCATGACTGCCCGAAGCACATCTAAATCTTTCGCCGCCTCAACTGTTGAGACATGGCTGAGCAAATCACCAGTTCGCTCAAAACAGTTTTCATCGACCTGTTTTCCGAGTTCGAAAAATTCATCAACTTCAGCTGGAGTATCCGGGGTAGCTTCCGATGCTGCGTACTCATCTAATTCTTCATCTGTGAAGCAGGTAACTGCCGAACTTAGATTCACGCCGCGAGGATCAAATCCGATTAAATCAAACTGGTCGATTATTGAGTTGGTGAATTGTGATTCGTAACTCCTTAAGTACTCAATTCCACTGCCGCCTGGTCCACCGGGATTCATAAACAAAGCTCCAGCCCGCTTGGCTGGTTTATCGGCTAAATGCCGACTGACTGCAATGTTGACCGTGTCACCAGCTGGTTCTGCGTAATCCATGGGAACAACAACGGTTGCACACTCAAAGAAGACATCGCAGTCTTCCCAAACGAGTTCTTGAGCGTAGTAATCCTCAAGTGAATTTGCTGAGAGTGAGTTTGATGGGAACGGTGTGGCATCGGAATGTCCGCAGGCACTAACAAACAGCGCAACAACAACGGCTACTGCAGACATCTTAAGTTTCATTTTTATCCCCGAGCTAATTCGATTGTGAGTGATTCAAGAATCATTTGTGGCTGCGCGTTTGAACCCAAAAGTCTGCGCGCCCGTTCAATTGCTTCCATTCGAGCTCTGGTGTTGGTGAGTTTTGTGTTGGTTGCTAACTGTTGCAGTTCTACAGTCAGTTCAAGATTTACGACTTCAATTTCACCTTTACCAAGTTGTAGCACAAGAACATCCCGATAGTAGGACAACAAATCAGTCAGTGCTTGATCAAGTCGATCCCGCACTGCTCGAGTGCGTCGAGACTTTTGACGGGTTTCTAGATCTTTGAACGCACCCCGGTTAGCCCGCTCGGCTCGCGCTTTGAGTGTTCCCGATGCGCCCACTGCAGTCATCAACGCCGCCTGTTCGGCTGCATCTTTTTCATCCATCTCAGCATTTGCTTGAGCGGTTGCAACCGCAACAATGTCTTTAGCAGCGTTGAAACACTCAGCTAAATCAGTCAATCGAGACGGCACCTGCATTATTTGTTGGCGCCGAGTTCGACTGGCTTCATCGGTTGCCAAAGCGCGTGCCCGACCCACATGCCCTTGCGCAACTCGCGATGTCATGTCCGCCATTGGCCGCGAAATTCCCTCAGCGACCAACAGATTTGCCACATCTTGCCAAGCTGGGGTGGCTAACTGCAGCACTCGACAACGGGAGCGAATCGTGGGTAGCACGTCATCGGCGTTTGGTGTGCATAAAAGCCAAACCATGCTTGGACCAGGTTCTTCAATAGATTTGAGAAGCATGTTGCCACTTACATCACTTAGTCGATCAGCATCTTCAATGACTGTTACGCGATATCGACCGCGGCTTGGTCGTATTGTCGATGCGCGCATTAGTTCTTCGGCTTCATCGCGGGTGATGGTGATTTGTTCTGGTACAAAGCGGGTGACATCTGGATGCGTATCGCTCAAAATTTGTTGGCAATCGGCACAAACTCCGCAGCCTTGCTGCTCACACACAAGTGCTGCCGCGAACAAGATTGCTGCGGTGCTGCGACCGGCGCCGGGCGGACCGGTCACCAGCCAAGCGTGAGTCATTGAAGAGGCTTTCTGGGTTAGATCCCCGTGTGCATCAACCACTGCGCGTTGGAGTTGTTCAATCGCATTAGGTTGTCCGACCAGCCGCTCCCAGATGCTCATTAGACCTCGAGTCTGGCAGTAACAGCAGCCAAAACTTCAGCAGCGATTTCTGCTACTGGCTTGCGGGCATCAATCACTAAGAATCTTTCAGGGCTAAGGCCTGCCAATTCTAAAAATGCCGATCGCACATCCGCATGCATCGATTCTGGAGCCGCCTCTAGTCGATTTGGCACTTCAACTCGGTCCAGCCCTTGGTCCGGGTGAACATCGAGCAAAATTGTGAGATCGGGCCAGAGGCCGTTGGTTGCCCAGTTGTTTATGTCCCGAACCTGCTCAATACCTAAGCCACGGCCAATTCCCTGATACGCGATTGAAGAGTCCACAAACCGGTCCGAGATGACAACCTTGCCTTGTGTCAATGCTGGTCGGATTTTTTTCGCAACATGCTCGGCGCGACTGGCTGCGAATAACAGCGCTTCAGTTCGATCATCGAGTCCCTCGTTAGCAAGATCTAAAACAACATTTCTGATTTGTTCCGCAACTGGAGTGCCACCAGGTTCACGAGTCATAACCACGCTTTTGCCTGCAGCTTCAAGCGAATCTGCAAGCAGTTTGGCCTGGGTGCTTTTACCCGCACCATCGCCACCTTCAAAGGTTATGAACAAGCCTGGCATTACTCAGCCTCGGGCTCTACTGCTGCTTTTTTGACTGCTGCTTTTTTGGTAGCGGTCTTCTTTGCTGTTATCTTTTTGGCAGCGGTTTTTTTCGCAGCTGTTTTCTTGGTTGCGACTTTTTTGGTTGAGGGCTTCTTTGCAGCTGCTTTCTTCGCGCGCTTCTTTACTGGACCACGTTCTCGACGATCAGCTAGCAATTCTTGAGCACGTTCAACCGTTAGATTTTCTGGAGAGTCACCTACTCGCAGTGATGCGTTGGTTTCGCCATCAGTTACATATAGCCCAAAGCGGCCCTCGCGCAAAGTGATTTCCACACCTGACACGGGATCCTTGCCGTAAGTAGCAAGTGGTTCAGCAGGAGCGCCTCGACCTCGTTGTTTTGGTTGCGCGTAGATTGCAAGCGCTTCTTCCATTGTGATGTCAAAAATTTGCGACTCACTTGTGAGAGTGCGGGAGTCTGTACCTCTGCGCAGGTACGGGCCGTACCGACCATTTTGCGATGTGACTTCAACGCCGTCACTATCGACACCAACCACTCGCGGCAGGCTCATCAGTTTCATGGCATCTTCAAAAGTAATTGCAGTTACATCCATGTCTTTGAACAACGATGCTGTGCGCGGTTTAACTGCACCTCGACCTTTGGTTGGGACGCCTTCTGGAATGATCTCAGTGACATATGGTCCAAATCGACCAGTTTTTGCTACAACTGTGAATCCAGATTCTGGATGTTCGCCTAGCTCGCGATCGCCTCGAGGTAATGCAAAAATTTCATCGACCTTGGTTGGTGTTAGCTCGTCTGGGAAAATCAGATCAGCAGGGATATTTGCCCGCTCGTCATCCCGCTCAAGGTACGCACCATATTTTCCATTTCGCACAACTGCGGTTGAACCCGGAATCACAATCGAACCTGCCAACTTCATGTCAATCTTGGTTTCCCAATCTTGTAGAAGTTCTTTGAGGCCAAGCACATCCGAGTTCGAACCCCAATAGAAGTTCTTCAGCACTGAAACTTGATCTGCCTCACCAGCAGCAATCTGATCCAGCTTTGCTTCCATTGATGCCGTGAATTCGTAATCAACCAGTTCGGAGAAATACATCTCTAGCAGCTGAATCACGTTCATCGCATTCCATGAAGGAACCAGCGCGGTTCCGCGCTTATCTACATAGGCCCGGTTGGTTAGAAGACTCAAGGTTGCTGCATATGTAGATGGTCGGCCAATGCCGAGCTCTTCCATTTTTTTAATCAGCGAAGGTTCGGTGTATCGAGCTGGTGGTTTGGTTTTGTGACCAGCCGCCTGTACCTCTTCGGCCTGCAGGATCTGTCCCTCTTCAAGGTTAGGTAGACGAGATTCAGCATCATCTTCGCCTTCATCTTTGCCTAATTCATACGCATCTCGCCAACCCGGCAAAGTTGTGACAGTTCCAGATGCGCGAAACTCAACCTCTTCGCCGGTTGTTGCGGTTGCATCAATGATTGCGGTTGTGGTTGCTTCTTTTGAATCTACCATTTGCGAAGCCACAGTTCGTGACCAAATCATTTGGTATAGCTTCAACGAGTCGGCAGACAATTCACCGGCAACATCACGCGGAGTTCGGAACGATTCGCCTGCGGGACGAACTGCTTCGTGTGCTTCCTGCGCACCTTTTGCGTTTGCACCGTAGCGACGTGGTGAATCTGGAACCGTATCGGCACCGAACATTTCTTTTGCTTGTGAGCGTGCAGCGTTTGTGGCTTGCTCAGAAAGACTGGAAGAATCAGTACGCATGTACGTGATGTAACCGCGTTGGTAGAGATCTTGTGCAATGCTCATAGTCAATGAAGATTTCCAGCGGAACTTTTTGCCGGCTTCTTGTTGTAGCGAAGAAGTTGTAAAGGGCACTGGTGGTTTCTTCGAGAAGAATTTCTGTTTGATTTCGCGAACCTTGAATGGTTGTCCCATTAGCGCTGCCGAAATTTTCTCAGCAGTTTCCATTCCAAGTAACAACGCGTTCGGTGCGATGAATTCACCGCGATCGTTGAAGGAGTCACCGCTGGCCAACTTTTGTCCGTTGATGGTTGCAGCTTGCGCTTTAAAGCCCGGTGTTAGTCGTGCGAACAAGTCGGCGTAGTCGGCGGAAATAAATGCCATCCGCTCGCGTTCCCGATCAACCACTAGCCGTAGTGCAACCGATTGCACACGACCAGCACTCTTGCCACTGGCCCTACGCTGGGTGACCCGACTCAATTCGTATCCGTAAAGCCGATCAAGTTTGCGTCGCGCCTCTTGGGCTTCCACCAAACTCATATTCAAATCTCTTGGGTTTGCTAGGGCGTGCTGAATTGCTTCCTTGGTGATTTCATGGAAAACCATTCGATGCACTGGCACTTTTGGCTGCAATAGCTCGAGCAGGTGCCAAGAAATGGCTTCACCCTCGCGGTCCTCATCGGAGGCGAGATACAACTCATCGGCGGCTTTCACAGCGCGCTTCAATTCAGCGATAAGGGACCTTTTGTCCGAATTTGGCACATAAACAGCTTCGAAATCGGCATCAACGTTTACCCCAAGCCAAGCCCAGGACTCACCTTTGATATCCGCTGGAATTTCGGCAGCGCCATCTGGCAGATCCCTAATATGACCAACCGAGGCCATAACGGTGAATTCATCACCTAGGTATTTCTCAATCGTCCGCGCCTTTGCTGGCGATTCCACGATTACCAAACGAGATGGTTTAGACATGCTCTCCCTGCCGTAGAGACCCTATATATAGGAGCCGAGGTTATTTCCCTTTTTCTAGTTTGGCGTATAACCCTGCCCTTTTGTCAAATTTCTCGGTGTGTCGCGGCTAGTTCCTAGGTGCTGGAACTAGTTCCAGGAGTCCAAGACCGACCAACTGCTTTACTGCCACCAGGGTCAGCGCCAACAGGTCAATTTCCTCGATTTCAAGGTGAATAGCCAACTCTTCCACCACTTGGTCAATGTTTTTGGAGCCATCACACCGCTGTCGAATTTCATTCAAAAGCGCAGGGAGACCAATCGCACCCCGCCAGTTTTGAAATTCAGAGGCTTGAAAGTGCCCGAACAGAATTTGACCCGCCGAAAGCTCGCTCGCAGCTCTGAACAAATCAAGCTGCTCAAGCACTTCTTGGCCGTCTGGAATTCGGGCGGCAGATCGCAAATCTTCGATTACATGTGACGATTCAAAATCGGTTGCGACGGGTTTGCGAACGACCACCCAACCAAAAGCCACTGCTTGGGTAGACCATTCGGCAAGTCGTTGCAGCCATTCTTGTTTGAGAGATTTGTTTTCGGATAACCCTGCATCTTGTAACCAGGTTTCGACATATTGCTCAGGTAATTGGCTGTCTCGAAGTGTGACCCAAACATCACAATCGTTTGGCAACCATGCGGCAATTCGCTCTTCCCAAGATTCATTCGATGTCTCAAGCCAACTCAAAAGCACAACTGATATTCCACCGGGGTTAAGAAAATCTGAAATGTTTTCTAAAAAGTGTTTGGCTAATCCATCGGCAGGCAAGGGTGATTCGCGATGTACTAAATCAGTGACTTGCCCAATCACAAACGGTGGATTTGAAACAACCAAATCAAATCTCTTATTCAAAGCTGGTTCAAACATAGAGCCCGCAGCTACCGTGATGTTTTGTAAATCGTTTTCAAGCGCGGAAGCGTGCGTGTATCGCAATGCATTTTCGTCAACATCGGTGGCAAACACTTTGTCGCAATGGGTTGCTAGCGCAACCGCCTGCACACCTGATCCACAACCCAAATCCCATGCACTCGCGAAAGGAATGCGCGGCACTAGATGTAAAAGCGTGCGCGAGGCTCCGCCGGGTCCAACCACAATGTTGCTCGGTAGCGGTAAGCCGAAGGCCGGTAGCTCGTCGTGCAGAATCTGCAAACGACGGCCACCGGCCTCGATTTCGGTTTTACTTGTCAAGATTGACGAGATCTTCATCCTCAAATGGATGTGTGATTTCTTCAGCCGCAGCGGCACCTGGTGTCCGCTTTGACCATGCAACCGCACCAATCACGATTGCAACAGAGATCGCGGTTGCGCCCCAACGAACTTGGTTGTCGTTAGCAAGGTGAGCTGTTACGACGGCTGGAGCAATCAAAAGTGCTACGAGGTTTATAACCTTGATCAGCGGGTTGATGGCCGGGCCAGCAGTGTCTTTGAATGGATCGCCAACTGTGTCGCCAATAACGGTTGCTGCGTGCGCTTCAGAGTTCTTGCCACCGAAGTGACCATCTTCCACAAACTTCTTCGCGTTATCCCATGCGCCACCGGAGTTGGAAAGGAATACGGCCATGAGTGCACCAGCAGCGATTGTTCCGCTGAGGAATGCACCAAGAGCTCCGATTCCAAGTCCAAAGCCCACCGCAACGGGTGTGAGAACAGCTAACAAGCCAGGGGTGGCCAGCTCGCGCAACGAATCGCGCGTTACCAAGTCAACGACCTTGCCGTATTCGGGCTTCTCGGTGCCTTCCATGATTCCTGGATGCTCCCGGAACTGACGCCGAACTTCATGGATAACTGCAGCAGCAGCGTGGGCAACCGCGTTAATAGCCAGGCCAGAGAACAAGAACACAACCGATGCGCCCAGAATCAGACCGACCAAGTTTGCAGGCTGCGCAACATCGAGAATACCTAGATACTGGTAGACCGCTTCAGGGCTTAGATCTGGCGGAGGATTTCCGGCATCGATGTATTCGTTTGTCGCTGTAGTTACCGCATCACGGAATGAACCGAACAGTGCAGTGGCCGCGAGTACGGCGGTTGCGATTGCGATTCCCTTGGTGATTGCTTTTGTAGTGTTACCAACAGCATCCAACCGAGTAAGAACTGCAGCAGATTCACCGTGTACGTCGCCTGACATTTCAGCAATGCCTTGAGCGTTATCCGAAACTGGGCCGAACGTATCCATCGAAACGATTACGCCAACAGTGGTCAACAAACCAGTTCCAGCAAGCGCGATTGCGAACAATGAAAGAACTGCTGAGCCTGAACCCAGAATGAATGCCGAGTAAACCGCAACACAGATCAGAACTGCAGAATAAACCGCTGATTCAAGCCCAAGTGAAATACCACTCAAGATAACCGTGGCTGGTCCAGTCAGGGAAGACTTCGCAACCTCATCAACTGGGCGACGGTTTGTTTCAGTGAAGTATGCAGTCAGCATCTGAATTGCAGCAGCAAGTGCGATACCAATCAATACTGAGAAGATTGCAATCCGACGTGGGTTGGCATCTGCAACCTGAGCAAGCGCTTCAACGTCAAAGCCAGGTAAATCACTCATCGTGACTGGTAGCAGGAAGTACGCCGCTACCGAGACCATCGCAGCAGAAACTAATGCAGAGAGGAAGAAGCCACGGTTGATTGCGTCCATACCGTTTTTGTCTGACGGACGAGGAACCACTGCCAAAATACCGATAACTGCTGTGATAACACCAATCGCAGGCACAACCAATGGGAACACGAGTCCGAGTTCACCAAACGAAGCTTTACCCAA
>JBIKSQ010000042.1:0-9488 GCA_044348555.1 Candidatus Nanopelagicales bacterium
TACGGCGTTCTCGCTGGATACCCATTGGTGGATGTCAAAGTTACGCTGCAAGACGGTGCTTACCACGATGTGGACTCGTCTGAGTTGGCGTTCAAAATCGCAGGCTCGATGGCTTTCAAGGAAGCTGCTCGGCGTGCAACCCCTGTCCTTCTGGAACCATTGATGGCCGTCGAGGTCACCACTCCAGAGGAGTTCATGGGCGACGTGATCGGCGACCTTAACTCTCGTCGTGGCCAAATTCAGGCCATGGACGAGCGTGCTGGCGCTCGCGTCGTCAAAGCGCTGGTCCCACTTTCAGAGATGTTCGGCTATGTCGGAGATCTTCGGAGTAAGACACAGGGTCGAGCTAACTATGCAATGGAGTTCGACTCATATGCGCAGGTTCCGAACAATGTTGCAACGGAAATCATTGCAAAGGTTCGGGGCGAGTGACACGCGGGCGTGAAAACGCCCATGCTCCCCAATAAAACAAACCCGAGCACAACCAACCGGTTGTGACTCACAGATAGGTCTTGGAGGACCAAAGTGGCAAAGGCGAAGTTCGAGCGGACCAAACCGCACGTCAACATCGGTACCATCGGGCACATCGACCACGGTAAGACCACTCTTACCGCGGCGATCACCAAAGTACTGCATGACAAATACCCAGATATCAACCCATTTACCCCGTTTGATCAGATTGACAAGGCACCAGAAGAACGCCAGCGCGGTATCACGATCTCGATTGCTCACGTTGAGTACCAAACCGAGGCTCGTCACTACGCTCACGTTGACTGCCCAGGTCACGCTGACTACATCAAGAACATGATCACCGGCGCGGCTCAGATGGACGGCGCAATCCTCGTGGTTGCAGCTACCGATGGCCCAATGCCGCAGACAAAAGAACACGTTCTTTTGGCTCGCCAGGTTGGCGTTCCTGCAATCGTTGTTGCATTGAACAAGTGCGACATGGTTGAAGATGAAGAACTTATCGAACTAGTAGAAATGGAAGTTCGCGAACTTCTATCAGCCTACGAATTCCCAGGCGATGACATTCCAGTTGTCCGTGTAGCTGCTTTCCCAGCACTTAACGGCGACGCCAAGTGGGGTCAGTCAGTTTTGGATCTTATGCAGGCTGTCGATGATTACATCGAAACTCCAGCTCGCGAAGTTGATAAGCCATTCTTGATGCCAGTTGAAGACGTATTCACCATCACCGGTCGTGGCACCGTTGTTACTGGACGTATCGAACGCGGTATCGTCAAGGTCAACGAAGAAGTTGAAATCATCGGCATCCGCCCAGGTTCAACCAAAACCATCGTTACTGGTGTTGAAATGTTCCGCAAATTGCTCGACGAAGGTCAAGCAGGCGAAAACGTTGGTCTATTGCTCCGTGGCACCAAGCGCGAAGACGTAGAGCGTGGACAGGTTGTCTGCAAGCCAGGCAGCGTTACTCCTCACACTAACTTTGAAGCTCAGTCCTACATCCTTTCCAAGGATGAAGGCGGACGTCACACTCCGTTCTTCAACAACTACCGTCCACAGTTCTACTTCCGTACAACTGACGTGACTGGTGTTGTAACTCTGCCAGCAGGCCGCGAAATGGTTATGCCTGGCGACAACACCGAAATGACCGTTGAACTAATCCACCCGATCGCCATGGAAGACGGCCTTCGCTTCGCTATCCGCGAAGGTGGCCGCACCGTTGGTGCCGGTCGCGTTACCAAGATCAACGTTTAATCAACAAACCCCGGTTGTTGGGGGCGAGCAAGTTTCGCCCCCAACAACATCCACAAGACTCAACAACGGCCCGGAAGTAAGAGGAAAAAGAGATGGCGGGACAAAAAATCCGCATCAGGCTAAAGGCCTACGACCACGAAGTCATTGACTCATCAGCACGCAAAATTGTTGAGACAGTGCTCCGAACTGGTGCGCAGGTTGCTGGCCCGGTGCCGTTGCCAACCGAGAAGAACATTTTCTGTGTAATTCGTTCTCCTCACAAATACAAGGACAGCCGTGAGCATTTCGAAATGCGCACTCACAAACGGCTCATCGACATCATCGACCCAACCCCAAAGACTGTTGATTCGCTAATGCGTCTCGACCTTCCAGCGGGTGTCGATATCGAGATCAAGCTCTAAGGGACCGACTCAAATGACGAAGACACAAAAGGGATTGTTGGGCACCAAGCTCGGCATGACCCAGGTATGGGATTCCGAAAATCGGGTTGTCCCAGTGACTGTTATCCAGGCAGGACCCTGTGTAGTTACACAGGTGCGGACTCCTGAGAATGACGGATATAGCGCTGTCCAGATTGCGTTTGGCGAAATCGATCCACGCAAAGTAACCAAGCCTGAAGCTGGTCACTTTGAAAAAGCGGGAGTAACTCCTCGCCGTCACGTGGTTGAGATTCGTACAGCCGATGCTGCTAACTACAGCCTTGGCCAAGAAATCACTGCTGAGACATTCGAAGCTGGTGCTCTCATCGACGTAACTGGAACCACTCGTGGTCACGGTTTCGCTGGTGTAATGAAGCGTCACGGCTTCCATGGTTTGCGTGCATCCCATGGTGTTCACCGTGCACACCGTTCGCCGGGCTCAATCGGTGGCTGTTCAACTCCAGGTCGCGTTTTCCGCGGTCAGAAGATGGCAGGCCGTATGGGTGGCGATGTTCAGACAACTCAGAACCTAGAGATTCACTCAGTGGATGTCGAAAAAGGTCTCATCCTCGTCAAGGGCGCAGTTCCTGGCAACAAGGGTGCAGTCGTTTTGGTTCGCAACGCTGTGAAGGTGGGCTGACATGAGCACTGTTCAAATCTTGACCCCAGCCGGCAAAGCATCAGGTAAAGCTGAACTTCCAGCTGAACTATTTGATGTGGAAGCAAACATCCCACTGATTCACCAGGTTGTAGTAGCTCAGCTTGCTGCTGCACGTGAGGGCAACGCCCACACAAAAAGCCGTGGCGAAGTAAGTGGTGCAGGTCGCAAGCCTTTCAAGCAGAAGGGAACTGGTCGCGCCCGTCAGGGTTCGATTCGTGCTCCTCAGATGAAGGGTGGTGGCGTTGTTCACGGACCAAAGAACGAACGCAACTACGACCAGCGCACACCAAAGAAGATGAAGGCAGCTGCATTGCGTGGCGCTTTGTCCGATCGTGCTCGCGATGGCCGCATCCACATCTTCACAACTTTGGTTGAGGGCGACAAGCCATCGACAAAGAACGCGATAAAAGTTCTTGGTGGAATTTCTTCCTCGAAGAATGTTTTGGTAGTGCTAGATCGCAGGGATGAAAACTCAGCCTTGTCATTGCGCAACGCTGGAAACGTGCATGTGCTTTTCGTCGACCAGCTCAACACCTACGACGTGTTGATTTCGGATGACGTTGTTTTCACCAAGGCAGCATTCGATTCCTTCGTCGCGGGTCCAGCCCACGGAAAGAGCATCAAGGCTGTTGCTACTGAAAGTGAGATTGCAGAATGAGCAATATCGCAGATCCAAGAGACATCTTGATCAAACCAGTTATCTCCGAGAAGTCATATGCACTTCTTGAAGAAAACAAGTACACGTTCTTGGTGCATCCAAGTGCTAACAAAACCCAAATCAAGATCGCTGTTGAAGAAATCTTCGGCGTAAGAGTTGTGGCTGTTAACACTCAGAATCGCAAGGGTAAGCAAATCCGCACAAAGGTTGGTTTCGGCCGACGTAATGACCAGAAGCGCGCAATCGTTAGCGTTGCAGCTGGTGACCGGATTGACATCTTCAGCGGAAACGCTAGTTAAGACGAAGGGCAGAAGTTCAAATGGGCATTCGCAAATACAAGCCGACCACACCAGGTCGTCGTGGTAGCAGCGTTGCTGACTTCGTCGAAATTACGCGGTCAGAACCTGAAAAGTCACTAGTTCGTCCACTTCCTAAAAAGGGTGGTCGTAACTCCAGCGGTCGTATCACGACTCGTCACCACGGTGGCGGTCACAAGCGTGCTTACCGCATCATCGATTTCCGTCGGGCCGATAAAGATGGTGTACCTGCCAAGGTTGCACACATTGAATACGATCCGAACCGCACCGCTCGCATTGCACTCTTGCATTACGCAGATGGTGAAAAGCGTTACATCCTCGCTCCAAACAAGCTAGGTCAAGGCGATGCGATCGAAACTGGTCCATCAGCTGACATCAAGCCAGGCAACAACTTGCCACTTCGCAACATCCCAGTCGGTACTGTGATTCACGCTGTTGAATTACGTCCCGGTGGTGGCGCGAAGATTGCACGTTCTGCCGGTACGAGCATTCAGCTTGTTGCTAAAGATGGTCCATACGCACAGTTGCGTTTGCCATCTGGCGAAATCCGCAACATTGATTTGCGCTGCCGCGCCACCATCGGTGAAGTTGGCAACGCTGAACAATCAAACATCAACTGGGGTAAAGCTGGCCGTATGCGTTGGAAGGGCAAGCGCCCAACCGTACGTGGTGTGGCTATGAACCCGGTCGATCACCCACATGGTGGTGGTGAAGGTAAAACTTCCGGTGGTCGTCACCCAGTTAATCCAAACGGTAAGGCCGAAGGCCGTACCCGTCGTCCAAATAAGGCAAGCGACGCCATGATTGTGCGCCGCCGCAAGAGCAACAAGAGCCGCTAGGGAATATTGAGATGCCGCGTAGTCTAAAAAAGGGTCCATTCGTTGACGGTCACCTACTTAAGAAAGTAGATGGCCAGAACGAAAAAGGAACCCATAACGTCATCAAGACATGGTCCCGCCGTTCCATGATCTTGCCGTCCTTCATTGGACACACCATTGCAGTTCACGATGGCCGTAAGCACGTTCCTGTGTTTATCAGCGACAGCATGGTTGGACACAAACTCGGAGAGTTTGCACCAACCCGTACTTTCAAGGGCCACGTCAAGGACGACCGGAAGGCCAAGCGCCGCTAACCCCCGGGTTAGAGACGCTTGACTTCGGATAGAGAAGTAGGAGATGACGATGGAAGCCAGAGCACAAGCTCGCTTCGTACGTGTTACCCCTCAAAAGGCACGTCGTGTTGTGGATTTAATCCGCGGCATGCACGCTGGCGAGGCACAGGCCGTATTGCAGTTTGCACCACAAGCTGCAAGCGAACCAGTTGGCAAGGTACTAGCTAGCGCTGTTGCCAACGCCTCGAACAACTTCAATCTAGATCCATCTAGCTTGTGGATCTCAGAGGCATACGTAGATGAGGGCCCAACCATGAAGCGGTTCCGCCCGCGCGCACAGGGTCGTGCTTTCCGAATTCGGAAACGCACTAGCCACATCACACTCGTTGTTGAAGCACGTCCAAACGGAAAGCAGGGCTGATCATGGGACAGAAGATCAATCCAAATGGCTTCCGCCTAGGTATTACTAGCGATTTCACCTCTCGTTGGTTTGCTGACACCACCAAGGTGGGTCAGCGTTACTCGGACTATGTCAAAGAAGACGTGGCAATTCGCCGCCGTCTCACTGATGGCATGGACCGCGCAGGCATCGCCAAGGTTGAAATCGAACGTACACGCGACCGTGTCCGGATCGACATTTTCACAGCCCGTCCAGGTGTTGTGATTGGTCGTCAGGGGCAGGCTGCAGAGAAGTTGAAGCAGGATCTTGAAGCCCTCACCGGCAAGCAGGTTCAGCTAAACGTTCTTGAAGTTAAGAACCCAGAACTCAACTCACAGCTTGTTGCAATCGGTGTTGCCGAGCAGCTAGCAAGCCGCGTTTCATTCCGTCGTGCAATGCGTAAGAGCATGACATCCACACTCAAGGCTGGCGCCAAAGGAATCCGAATTCAGGTTTCTGGCCGACTTGGTGGAGCTGAAATGAGTCGTACTGAGTTTTACCGTGAAGGCCGCGTTCCTTTGCACACTCTCCGCGCCAACATTGATTACGGTTTCTTTGAAGCCAAGACCACTTTCGGTCGCATCGGTGTAAAGGTTTGGATCTACAAGGGTGATGCACTTCCAACCCGCGCTGAACGTGAAGCAGCAGCAATCGCAGAACGCACCGCACCAGGTCGTCGTAATGACACTCGTGCCCGCGGTGGTCGCAAGCGTGAAGCTGATGCACCAGTAGTCGAAGCAACCGCAACCGAAGTTCCAGTTGCAGCTGCACCAGCCGTAGAAGTGGAGGCCTAAATCATGTTGATGCCTCGTCGTGTTAAGCACCGCAAGCAACATCACCCAGGCCGCTCCGGCGCTGCTAAAGGTGGTACCGAAGTAAATTTCGGAACATACGGTTTGCAGGCGCTTGAACCAGCATATGTAACGAACCGCCAGATTGAATCTGCGCGTATCGCTATTACCCGTCACATCCGTCGTGGTGGCAAAGTTTGGATCAACATTTATCCAGACCGTCCATTGACCAAGAAGCCAGCCGAAACCCGCATGGGTTCCGGTAAAGGTTCACCGGAATGGTGGGTAGCTAACGTCAAGCCAGGTCGCGTGATGTTTGAACTTACATTCCCTAACGAAAAGGTCGCTCATGAGGCCCTTCTACGTGCAGCTCACAAGTTGCCAATGAAGTGCCGCATCATTCGCCGTGAGGAGGTGGCTAACTAATGGCTGCTTCAACAATTGAAGAACTACGTACCTTGACTGACGATCAGCTCATCAACAAGTTGCGTGATGCGAAAGCTGAACTGTTCAACCTGCGTTTTCAGGCTGCAACTGGTCAGTTGGAAAGCCACGGCAGATTGCGCGCTGGCCGCAAAGAAATCGCTCGCGTCTACACAATCATGCGCGAACGCGAACTTGGTATCACCTCTGGTGGTGCTGCATGAGCAATGAAGCAAAGGAAACAATGAGTATCGAGCGCGGCGAACGCAAAGTTCGCGAAGGCATCGTCGTCAGCAACAAGATGGATAAGACCATTGTTGTTACTGTCGAAGACCGCTTTAAGCACAAGCTGTACGGCAAGGTTGTGCGTCGCACATCCAAGCTGAAAGCACACGATGAGACCAACGACTGTGGTGTTGGCGATCGCGTGCTTGTGATGGAAACCCGTCCGCTAAGCGCTACCAAGCGCTGGCGCGTGGTGGAAATCCTCGAGCGAGCCAAGTAAGCGAAGGGTAAAGAAAAGTGATTCAGCAGGAATCGCGACTACGCGTCGCCGACAACACCGGAGCAAAGGAAATTCTTTGCATCCGTGTTCTAGGTGGTTCGAGCCGTCGCTACGCAGGTATTGGTGACGTAATTGTCGCTACCGTAAAAGATGCCATCCCAGGTGGAAACGTGAAGAAGGGTGATGTCGTAAAGGCAGTCATCGTTCGGACAATCACACAACGCCGCCGTCCAGATGGTTCTTACATTCGCTTCGATGAAAACGCAGCTGTGATTTTGAAGGCAGACGGAGAACCTCGCGGTACTCGTATCTTCGGACCAGTTGGCCGTGAACTTCGCGAGAAGCGCTTCATGAAAATCGTTTCACTTGCACCGGAGGTGATCTAGTCAATGGCTAAGATCAGAAAAGGCGATACCGTCCTTGTCATCGCAGGCAAAGACAAAGGCATCAGGGGCACAGTGCTTAACGTGCTTCGTGAAGACAACAAGATTTTGGTTGAAGGCGTACACCGAGTCAAGCGTCACGTAAAAGCTGGCACCACCGCTCGCGGTGCTGTCACTGGTGGCATCTTGGTTCAGGAACTTCCAATCCACATCAGCAACGTAAAACTTGTTAACGACGACAAGCCAGCTAAGGCAGCAAAGGCAGCTAAGAAGACAGCAGCTGTTGATGCCGAAAAGCCAGCTACAGATGAAAAGCCAGCAAAAGCAGAAAAGGCAGCTAAAGAAGAAAAGCCAGCCAAGAAAGCAACCGCTAAAAAAGCTACCGCTAAAAAGGCAACTGCTGCAAAGGCTGACAAGCCAGCTAAAGAAGAGAAGCCAGCTAAGAAGGCTTCTTCGAAGAAAGCTGCTGCACCTAAGGCAACCGACACCTCAAAGGAGGCATAAATGTCTGCGACTAAAACTCAGCCTCGTTTGAAGGCTCGTTACGCAGCCGAAATTGCACCTGCCCTCAAGCAGGAATTCGAATTTGGCAACGTTATGCAAATCCCACGGGTGACAAAAGTTGTTGTCAACATGGGTGTTGGTGAAGCAGCTCGCGATTCCAAGCTCATCGAAGGCGCAATCCGCGACTTGACCATCATCACTGGTCAGAAGCCATCTGTTACCAAGGCTCGTCTTTCAATCGCTCAGTTCAAGTTGCGTGAAGGTATGCCAATCGGCTGCCACGTAACTATGCGCGGCGACCGGATGTGGGAATTCTTGGATCGTTTGCTTTCAGTTTCACTTCCACGTATTCGCGACTTCCGCGGAATCAGCCCGAAGCAGTTTGATGGCAACGGCAACTACACCTTTGGTTTGAACGAACAGTCAATGTTTGCTGAAATCGATCAGGACAGTATTGACCGTCCGCGCGGTATGGACATCACCATTGTCACCACCGCAAAGAATGATGACGAGGGTCGCGCATTGCTTCGGCAACTGGGCTTCCCATTCAAGGAGATCAGCTAATGGCAAAGACTTCGTTAAAGAATAAGGCAGCAGCAAAGCCAAAGTTTGCTGTCCGCGGTTACACCCGTTGTAATCGTTGTGGTCGACCACACTCGGTCTACCGCAAATTTGGTCTATGCCGTATTTGCCTTCGTGAGATGGCACATCGCGGCGAACTACCCGGCGTCACAAAGAGCAGCTGGTAAAACTACGACGTTATAGGTCTTGTGCGGAGATTGCACAGGAAACCGTGGCGAGGAAGGGCTTAGGCCCAAAATGACAATGACCGATCCAATCGCAGACATGCTTACACGTCTGCGTAACGCTAACTCTGCTTACAAAGCAGATGTGGCGATGCCTTACTCCAAGATCAAAGTAGGAATTGCTGAGATCTTGAAGGCTGAGGGTTACATCGCTTCTTTCGAGGCTCGTCCAGCAACTGTTGGCCAAGAGCTCGTTATGACTCTGAAATACGGCCCAAGCCGGGAACGCTCAATCGCGGGCATTCGCCGAGTTTCAAAGCCAGGTTTACGAGTCTACGCAAAGAGCACCAACATGCCTCGCGTGTTGGGTGGCCTCGGTATTGCGATCATCTCTACATCAACCGGTTTGTTAACTGACAAGCAGGCTGCCAAGAAAGGTGTAGGCGGAGAAGTCCTCGCCTACGTCTGGTAAGAAAGGTATAGAGACATGTCACGTATCGGTCGTCTACCAATCGCTGTTCCAGCAGGTGTTGATCTCAACATCGCCGGACAAGTTGTAGCTGTCAAGGGACCCAAGGGTCAGCTTGAAGTAACTGTGGTTGAACCAATCGCAGTAGCCAAGAACGAAGAAGGTCTTGTAATCGTAAGTCGTCCAAACGATGAGCGATTGAGCAAGGCACTTCACGGTCTAACTCGCACTTTGATCAACAACATGATCGTCGGCGTTACAGAGGGATACATCAAAAAGATGGAACTCTCCGGCACCGGTTACCGCGTTGCACTCAAGGGTCCAGACCTCGAATTCGCACTTG
>JBIKSQ010000043.1:0-9394 GCA_044348555.1 Candidatus Nanopelagicales bacterium
TTTCGGGATTGCTGGGAAGGATTACCGAGGAAAGACTGTGCAGCATGATTTCGTGATTGCCACCTGGCAAATCTGTACGGCCAATCGAACCCTTGAAAAGCACATCACCACTAAACATGCGCGGGCCTGAGTCAGCAGTCGCATTCAATCGAAATATGACTGATCCTTGAGTATGCCCTGGTGCTGGCTCAATCTGAATCGAAAGGCCAGCGATCTCGAGGGGTGTAGCTTGCGAAAAAACCTCCAGCCTTGATGGTTCAACAAACTCGGCACCTAGTTGGCTCACCAGCTCTTGGGCTTGCAATCCCACACCCGCTAACGGGTCAGAAATCAGATGTCGGTCCGAAGCATGAATGAATGCCGGAATGTCATATCCATCCGCCACCGGTGTCACCGACCACATATGGTCAATGTGACCATGCGTCAGCAAAACTGCGACAGGTTTGAGACCATTTTCGGCTAAACGGGTTTTCAACAATTCGATGGAATCTAGACCTGGGTCGATGACGATGCACTCAGAGCCCTTCGCGGATGCCGCAATCCAGCAATTTGTGGCCCAAGGACCAGCTGCAAAGCCCGATACGAGCATGTGGCATCCCTTCAGATAAACGGTCTGAATTGAAGTAACAAGTGCCCCAATCATAGCCGTGGCAAGGCCGCAAGTTCGGCGAATAGACTGCGCCTGTCATTTATTGCCTGTTAAAGGAGTCTCGGTGTCTACTAGTAACCGACGAGAACGAGAAATGGATCGCAACCAAAACGGTAGCCGGTCTCGTTCTTCTGCAAACCAGAATAGTTCTAACGGAATTGTCATTGCATTTTCAGTAGTTGTGCTTGGCCTAATTGGCTGGATTCTCTTTGGATCCAACAGCTCTTCAACTCCAAATGCTTTGCCCTCAGAATCAGCATCTCCAAGTCCAAGCGTGAGTCTTAAGTTGGTTGATTACTGTGGTGATTCTGCAATTCCGAACTTAGAACCGGAACAGTTTGATGCGCCTGAGCAAATGGGACTTCAGACAAACCAAATCTGGACTCTCACAACAAATTGTGGCGATATTGAAATCCAGATGTTTACCAAGCTTGCCCCTGAGACAGTCAACTCGTTCGCCTTTCTTACCGACGCTGGTTACATGGATGGCATCGCCTGCCATCGACTAACTACCCAAGGCTTGTTTGTGTTGCAGTGTGGCGATCCAACCGCAACCGGCGCTGGTGGACCGGGTTACGGCCTGCCAGAAGAGAATCTTCCAGAAGCTGGCACAAACAACTATCCAGCTGGAACGGTTGCGATGGCACGAACGTCAGAACCAGGTAGCGGCGGTTCGCAATTCTTCCTAGTTTTCGAAGACACAACTCTCGGCCCTGATTACACAATTTTTGGAAAAGTTGTATCGGGGTTAGACATCATTCGCGATGTTGCTGAAGTTGGCGTGTTCGGTGGCGGTGGAGATGGCACTCCTGGCCAACCAATTGGTATTTTGAGTGCCGAGATGGAGCCAGCAAACTAATGTCAACTTACGAAATTGAAACTGATTCAGGCGCCGTAACTGCTGATGGCAGTGTCTATGTAAAGACCCCAAACGGAGATGTCCTGATTGGTCAATACACAATCGGAACTCCGGCTGAGGGATTGGCATTCTTTGTCAAAAAATATGACGATCTGATTGCTGACTCGGAACTCGAAAAATCTCGGCTTCAAGCCGGTCAGGGAAAGCCAGAGACTGCACTTGAGTTGGCTGACCGACTCGAGTCTCAGTTAAACACTCCATCGGTCGTCGGAAACCTGCCAGCGCTTGCCGAAGTTGCAGGTGTGCTTAGGACTATCGCAAATGTCAAAGCTGCTGAGCGTTCAGCTGCTAAGAAGGCGGCGCGAGCTGCTGCGATTATCAAACGCGAAGAAATCGCGGTTGCTGCCGAAGCGCTAGCGAACTCCACAGCATGGAAAACAACTGCCGAAAAGTTTGCAGAATTGCTTGAAGCATGGAAGGCGCTTCCTCGAGGCGACCGAGATGCGGAACAAGCAATCTGGAAGCGTTTTTCATCTGCTCGACAGAATTTTGACCGAGCTCGCCGAACCCATTTTGCCGAGCTTTCAAAAACAAGTTCAGCTGCTAAATCAGCTAAGCAAGAGATTGTGAAAGCTGCTGAGGCGCTTGCGGATTCAACTGACTGGATGGAAACTCCGGGCAAGTTCCGCGATCTCATGACTAAATGGAAAGCATCTCCACGCGGATACAAAAAAGATGAAGATGCCCTGTGGGTTCGATTTAGAGCAGCGCAGGAAAAGTTCTTTGAAGCCAAGAAAGCCGCAGATTCAGTCAAGGATGAAGAATTCCGTGGCAATCTGGCTGTCAAACTTTTGATTCTGGCCGAAGCCGAAGCGTTGCTACCTATCAAGGACATTGCTGCAGCCAAGAAAGCTATGCGTGAAATCAGCGATAGATGGCAAAAAGCTGGCCACGTCCCCCGGGCTGACTTGCCGAAGATTGAAGGCCGAATGAAAAAGGTTGAAGCAGCAATCGCTGAAGCGGAGCAAGACGAGTGGCGCAAGAATGATCCGAGCCGCAAATCTTTCGCCCAAGAAACTGCAACCCGATTCCAAGATTCCGTTGACCGACTTGAGCTTGAACTGGCCGCTGCAAAGGCTTCCGGTTCCAAGAAAGTTACTGACATTGAAGAGCAACTGAAGAATGCCAAAGCAATGCTTGAGGCCTTACTCAAGCACGCATAGATTCAAAAAGAAATGGGCGATGATTTTCATCGCCCATTTTTTATATCCTATAACAGTCGTAAACGCCATCAATTGAACGCACTGAATTAATCAGACTATTCAATTGCCGCGGATCTGACATCTCGAATGTAAATTTCGAAAGCGCTACTCGGTCTCGCGTTGTGGTAACAGCCGCACTCAGAATATTCACGTGTTGATCGCTCAGCATTTTGGTTACATCTGAAAGCAAACGCGCTCGATCCAGAGCTTCAATTTGGATGTTAACCAAGAAGACGCTGTTGATTCGGTTGGACCATTCAACTTCTAGTAACCGTTCAGGCTCACTCGCCAGTGCCTTTACGTTCACACAATCATTACGGTGGACTGAAACCCCACTTCCACGAGTGACGTATCCGCAAATTTCATCACCCGGTACCGGTGTGCAACATTTGGCTAGCTTCACCCATACATCATCAGCGCCTTTAACGACAACGCCGGGGTCACCTTGTGGCAATCCTTTTCGATGACGAGTTTGGGTTGGGATGATGGCCTCTGAAAGATCCTCAAGGGTTCCTTCATCTCCGCCTTGGCTTGATAAAAGCTTTTGAATGACTGCCGAAGCGGAGATTTTGCTTTCGCCGACAGCTGCATACAAAGTGCTCAAATCGGGATACCGTAAATCCAATGCCAGCGCTGTCATATTCGAGTTCGTCATGAGCCTTTGAAGTGGCAGCCCTTGCTTGCGCATGCTGCGCAGGATTGCTTCCTTACCTTGCTCCTCGGCATCTTCCCGACGTTCCTTTGAATACCAAGCCCGAATCTTGGCGCGGGCGCGACCCGAGACGACAAAGTTCAACCAGTCCCGGCTTGGAGCAGCGCTGTCAGCTCGAGAGGTGAAGATTTCAATGACATCACCGTTGTTAAGGGTTGATTCGAGCGGCACAAGTTTTCCGTTTACGCGAGCGCCAACACAATGGTGCCCAACTTCAGTGTGGACGGAGTACGCAAAATCAACAGGTGTAGATCCCACTGGTAACCCAATGACATCGCCCTTTGGCGTGAACACGTAAACCTCTTTGGAACTTAAGTCATAGCGCAAAGAATCTAAAAACTCATCCGGATCATCCGCCTCGCGTTGCCAGTCAAGCAACTGCCGTAACCACGAGAAATCATCACCTTGTTTGTTTTCAGCATTTTCCTTGTAGCGCCAGTGAGCGGCAACGCCATACTCGGCGCTGCGATGCATTTCATGTGTGCGAATTTGAAATTCGACTGGACGTCCATGCGGACCAATAACTGTTGTGTGAAGGGATTGGTACATCGTGAATTTAGGCATTGCGATGTAATCTTTAAAACGGCCAGGAAGCGGATTCCAGCGTGAATGGATGCGACCAAGCGCTGCATAACAATCCCCCACGGTGTCAACCAGAACTCGGACTCCAACTAGGTCGTAGATGTCATCAAGATCGTGACCGCGCACAATCATTTTTTGATAGACGCTGTAATAATGTTTTGGTCTACCGGAAATGGTTGCTGTGATGCGTGCGTCAGTTAGATCCGCTTCAACGCTTGAGACGATGTCGTCCAGTTGAAGTTGGCGTTCAGGTGCCTTTTGATCCACAAGTCGAACAATTTCTTCATAGCGTTTGGCGTATAAATACTTGAAACTCACATCTTCGAGTTCGAACTTGATGGTGTTCATGCCAAGTCGATGAGCTAAAGGCGCATAGATTTCTAGAGTCTCGCGACTGATCTTCTGCTGCTTGTCTTCTGGCATTGCATCCATAGTGCGCATGTTGTGTAAACGATCGCATAGTTTGATAACCAAAACTCGAATGTCTCGAGCCATGGCAACTACCATTTTTCGAACAGTTTCGGCAGCGCTGGCTTCACCGTACTTGACTTTGTCCAGTTTGGTTACACCATCAACCAGAGCTGAAATTTCTGAACCAAAATCGTTTGTGAGCTCTTCTAAGCTGTATTCGGTATCTTCAACCGTGTCATGCAAGAAAGCTGCCGCCAATGTCGTTGCGGTCATACCGAGCTCAGCCAAAATCATGGCAACGGCTAACGGATGCGTTATGTACGCCTCACCTGAGCGCCGCTTTTGATGCCGGTGGAAATAGGCGGCTTTTTCGAATGACAGCCGCACTACGGCAACGTCACTTTTTGGGTGAAAGGACAAGAGGGAGGCAATTACCTGTTGAAAGTCGTCTTCTAATTCCAGGATGACAGCCTCGAAGTCACCCTCTGCAGCTATAACTTTTGCAGTTGACATAATCGTGACACCTCCAAGGTGGCGATTCTAACCGCTGATTGTGCGCAACGAATGAATTCGGCTTCCTTCAAGTTTCGCAGCACCATTCAAAAACTCAAGTTCAAGAACGAATCCGAGCCCAACCACCTCGGCGCCAGTCCGACTGATTAGCTCGACAGTTGCAGCAGCGGTACCACCGGTAGCCAACACATCATCGATAATCAAAACCCTCATACCAGCATGTAAATCTGCCTGATGAATCTGAAGTTCGGCAGTTCCGTACTCCAATGAGTAAGTAGTTGAATGAACTAATCCTGGGAGTTTTCCAGCCTTGCGAACCGCTAAAAATCCAACTCCAAGTTCGCGAGCGACGGTTGTACCAACAATGAAACCTCTAGCTTCCATGCCAGCGACGACATCAATGTGCTCACCTGCAAACAAGTCCGCAAGATCTTTGCCGATCCGAGCCAGCCCATCACCATCTGCCAAAACCCCAGTTAAGTCCTGGAACATTACGCCTTGGATTGGCCAATCGGGAATCACCCGGATTAACGAATCCAGCGGGTGAGCATCCGTCATCGTTTTGACCGCGGCTTATGTCGCGGTTGATTACGAGGCCCAAGTTCGCGCTCAATTTCCCTTGCGGCTGGTTCAACCTCACGGCTGCTTCCATCTGCGTTTCGACTAGCGACCCGCTTAGCGAGGGCGATAACTTCAGGCTGTTTCTCTTTGAGCTGAGTCATAACTGGGGTTGCTACCGTGATTGACGAGTAGGTACCAGCGAGCATGCCGATGAAGAGTGCGAGGGAAAGATCTCGCAGAGTTCCAGCACCTAGGACGCCTGCACCAATCACCAAAATTGCGGCTACTGGTAAAAGCGCAACAATCGAGGTGTTGATCGAACGAACGAGCGTTTGGTTCAACGCAAGATTTGCTAGTTGCGAATAGTTGAGCTTCGACTGCTTAAACGCATAGCGGGTGTTTTCCTTCACTTTATCAAACACCACCACAGTGTCATAAAGTGAGAAGCCAAGAATTGTCAGCACACCGATGACGGTCGAAGGCGTAACTTCAAAACCTGTCAATGCGTAGATACCGATTGTGATGACAACGTCGTGAATTAAAGCCACGATTGCTGCCGCTGCCATTCGCCATTCGAAATAAATGGCCAACATGATTGAAACTAAAACGAGGAACACCCATAAGGCTTGGAATGCCTTCGCAGTGATGTCTGCACCCCACGATGGGCCAACCAACTGCACCCGAACTTCGGATTCGGGAACCCCAAACTCAGTTGCAAGTGCTGTGATTACAGAGTCCGATTCAGCATCTGTCAAAGCTGGAGTTTGAATCCGCAAAGTACCGTTGCCAAGCTCAGTAATGATTGCACCCTCGACACCAAATTCTTCAACTACTTCGCGAGCCTGCTCAACACTGTTTGCAGGTGCAGCAACCTGAAATTCTGCGCCACCGCGGAACTCGATTCCAAGATTAAGTCCACGACCAAACAATCCAACCAAAGCAATCAACATTAGAACAGCACTGATTGTGTACCAACGTTTGCGCCGGCCAACAAAGTCATACGAGACATCGCCTCGGTAAAGACGGGCACCTAATTCACTAATTTTTGACATTTTAATCACCCAATCCGGCTGCAAATTTGTTTGGTTCGTGTGCGCTATTCAATTCCGGTGCACCCAGTCGGGCTGGATTCAAACCAGTCCAGGCTGCTCCGCGGGCAAATGATTTCCGTCGGCCCAGCCATTCCATAAGTGGATGGGTGAACATAAATGCCACCGCAACGTCAATCAGTGTGGTGAGACCTAGCGCAAACGCGAAGCCTCGGACTGAACCAACGCTCAACCAGTACAACACAACGGCAGCCAAAAGCGAGACAGCATCTGCAGCTAGAAGCGTACGACGTGCTCGTACCCATCCTTGTGCGATGGCTGGCTTCAAGCCCTTGCCGTCACGAATTTCATCGCGAATACGTTCAAAGTAAACGACGAAGGAGTCTGCAGTAATACCGATCGCGACGATTGCACCTGCAATACCTGCAAGGGTCAAGGTGAATCCGATTTGACGGCCCATCACGATGAATACAAAGTAAGTCAAGGCGGCCGCGACGACTAGCGAAACTCCTGCAACCACGCCAAGTGCACGGTAGTAAAACAGTAGATACAAACCAACCAGAGCCAGACCTAAACCGCCGGCCAAGATGCCAGCATTAAGTTGATCTTGACCCAGGGTTGGCGAAATCGAAGTAACTTCTGCCAAATCGAGCGTAAGTGGAAGTGCGCCAAATTTAAGAACGTTCGCCAGCTCCTTGGCTTCAGCAAGGGTGAAATCACCAGTGATCTGAGCCGAACCACCAATGATTGGTTCAGAGAAGAAAGGGCTACTAAAAACCAGACCATCAATCACAATTGCAAATTGGTTTTGTGGTGAGACTTTTTGGTAAAGCAACTGCGATGCTTCTGCAAGTTTGGTTGAGCCTTCGCTATCGAAGTCAAGAGTGACTAACCAGTCGGTGGCGTTCTGTGGCATTTCAGCTCGTGCATCTTCGACCATTGTTCCCTGAATGAACGCTGGCTCAAGCAGATATTTCAAAGCGCCATCTTGGGTGCAAGTGACCATGTACTGAGTTGGATCGTCGATCACACCACCCTGCCGGTTGGCTGGATCAGTGCAATCGAGCGCTGCGTAAACTGCTTTAAAAGCATCATCATTTTCAGCTGAAGTAATTGGAGCAATGAGTGGTTCGGCACCTGTTGCAGGTGGCGTTGCTGCTACCCCAGCATCGGATTGAAGTACGGGTCTAAAGGCCAGCAAAGCAGTCTGCTTCAAAACATCTGCAATGCCCTGCTCACTTACTCCTGGTACCTGTACCAGAATTGAAGCGCCATCACCACTACCTTGAACTGAAACTTCTGCTTCAGCAACACCGAGACCGTTTACCCGCTGCCGAATGATTTCTACGGCCTGCTGCAACTGCGAGTCAGTAATCGCACCATCAGCTACTCGTGGCAGCAGCGTCACTTGAGTGCCGCCCCGCAGGTCTAGTCCTAGTTTGGGGGTATTTGGTTGACCTGGCCAGTAGGACCAAATGCCAAGACCTACAACTGAAGCCAATAGCACCACCAATGGGCGGCTAATCCGGCGATTCAATTTCGTAGACACAATCATGCCTTTCAGATACTCAAAACAACTCGCCGAAGTGTACGCGAGGTTATTAAAAGCCGAAGTCCGCCTGCTTTTGGGTTAATCCGAGGTGCTGCCAACCCGCTGCTGTAGCGATTCTCCCTCTAGTCGTACGGGCAATCAGCCCAGCTCGCAGCAAGAATGGTTCGGCGACATCCTCGACCGTCTGGGCTTCTTCGCCCACCGCAACAGCCAAGGTGCTGAGCCCAACTGGCCTGCCCTCAAATTTTGTCACAAGAGCGGTCAAAACTGCCCGATCCAGCCGATCCAAGCCCAGTGCATCCACCTCATAAAGTCGTAGCGCGGCCTGTGCAATTTCAGCATTAACTCGGCCGTCCGCATTCACTTCTGCATAATCCCGAACTCTACGAAGCAATCGATTGGCAATTCGTGGTGTGCCCCGGCTGCGGGAGCCAATCTCGTTTGCTGCTTCTTCGGTGATTTCCACTTGTAACAATGCAGCAGATCTGTGAACGATTGTCGCCAACTCAGATGATTCATAAAAGTCTAAGTGCGCAGTGAAGCCAAAACGATCTCGCAAAGGATTTGGTAGCAACCCAGCCCTCGTGGTTGCACCGATCAATGTGAAGTGTGGCAAATCAAGTGGGATAGCTGTTGCACCGGGACCTTTTCCAACCATGATGTCGACTCGAAAATCTTCCATTGCCATGTACAACATCTCAGCCGCAGGTCGAGCGATGCGGTGAATCTCATCGATAAACAGCACCTCTCCCTCGGCCAAAGATGACAACACGGCTGCAAGATCACCTGCGTGTGTGATTGTCGGTCCACTTGTTACGCGAAAAGGGACATCTAGTTCGGCTGCAACAATTCCAGCGAGCGTAGTTTTTCCAAGTCCCGGTGGTCCACTTAAAAGAACGTGGTCGGCAACTGTGCCGCGGGCCTGGGTTGCGCTCAACACCAACTGCAGCTGTTCACGCACGCGATGTTGGCCAACAAATTCGGCAATAGTTTTCGGCCGCAATGCGGTTTCAACAGTTAGTTCATCAGCGTGTGGAGTTGAATCCACAATCTCGTCACTCACTTATCCGCCCCTTTTGCTCGAAAGCTCAGAGAGCGCAAGTTTCAGCAGCGTGGAGGCATCCAACTTGTCATCTTGCAAAGTTACTTTCTCAACAACTCGTTCAGCATCTCGACTTGGCCAACCCAAATTAACCAAAGCCGCAACCACATCAGAGCTTGCGGTTGCTTGCGCTGCCGGTTGC
>JBIKSQ010000044.1:0-9354 GCA_044348555.1 Candidatus Nanopelagicales bacterium
CGAGCAAAGTTGATTTCGCCTGGTTGTTTGATTAAGCCGCTCTCAACCAGCACTTGGATGTCAGGCACCATTCTTTATTTGGCTTTCTTCGTTCCACATATCCTGAAACCAGCCCGCAACAATTCTGGAAGTCTTAGACATACTCGCAGCCGCTGGAATTCCAAAACCCATTTTTAAAGAACTGCTTACGGCTGTTTGAAATCGGAATTGAAAAACTGGAACACCTGCAAGCAACGCATGTGTTTTTACATTGAGCGATTTGAAGTTACTGGTTTTTACTATGACCGCGAAAGGCTGTGCGCCAACCACAAGATCATCTAATGCAGCTAACTGATCATCAAACGCACCTGGGTAATCCAAGATAAAAACTTTTGTTGCGGTTGAGCCAATCGACTGCAACGAAATCACTTGATACTTCTCCGCCCAATGCATAAAGCAGTCCTGCAGCCCGTTTGGAGTTTTATCACCACTAGCAATCGTCATCCCGTCTATTGTTGGGAGCATTGCCATCAATTGAGCAGCTTTTTCCGCAATGTAATTCGATGTGGCACTGGATGAATCAACGATTTGAGGCCAATCTCTTCTAGTAATACCAGCAGCCAGCAGAGCACCCACATCGTTGGGTGAATCAATCACAAGTTCGGCCTTTATCTCTCGCGCCAGACAAAATGCAAAAGTTGAAGCACCCACGCCAGGTCTCAGGGCCACTAGCTCAATGTTTCGCATGGGCATTTTCTAGTTGGCAGAACTGGCAGCAACCTAAATGAATTTCACACTTGGGGATAACTCAGGATGTTTGAACATCTTCCCTAACTAGCCACCAAAAATCCAGAACTTCCACTGTTCATCAACAGCGAACCAACAAGTAAGCAAATTTTTTATCTAATGTAACTGGGTCGGTTTACTCTTGAGATATGAAATCGGCTGCTTTCTTCGACTTAGATAAGACCATCTTGGGTCTGAATTCAGCTTTGGCGTTCACAAAATCTTTTTACGACGAGGGTTTGATTGATCGAAGTGACGTAGCTCGCAGCGCCTACCGCCAGTTTGTTTTTTCATTGGGTAGTGCAGATGCCGCCCAAACCGAAAAAATGCGACAATATCTATCCGGACTTGTTAAAGGCTGGGAAGTTGAACAGTTGCAAGCGATTGTTGCGCAGTCCATTGACGCAAAGGTCACACCATCTGTGCATGCCGAAGCACTCGAACTAATCAGCAAACACAAACTCTCCGGTCACGATGTCGTCATCATTTCAGCCTCAGGTGACGAAATTGTGCAACCCATCTCAAAGCTGCTAGAGGCGGACTACGCAATCGGTACCGAGCTGGAAATCGTGGATGGGCGATACACGGGCAAGATGAAGTTTTACGCATTTGGTGAAGCCAAGGCAGTTGCCATCAGAGAGTCTGCCCAGAAGCACGGATACGACCTCAGTCAGTGTTACGCATACTCGGACTCCATAACTGACTTACCTATGCTGGAGGCGGTTGGGCTGCCTCACGCAGTGAACCCAGATCCTGAACTAAAGCAAATTGCTATGGCCAGAGGCTGGCCGATTTTGACCTTTGAGCGTCCAGCAGCCCTGAAACGGCCCATCATTGATGACCCCGTCCAACGCAAGCAGGCAGCAATCGCACTTGGCGTTTTTGCAATCTTTATCGGATGGTGGTTGAAAAAAAGGTCAAAGCAGCGAACTATTGCCTAGTCCCATTCATCCTTAGGCAAGGAAGTCTGATGTCGCAAGACGCTCTATCGAACTTAGCGAACGAAAACCGGCTATTTCCACCAACCGCAGAATTCAGCGCCCAAGCGAACGCCCAGCCAGAAATGTATGTTGAAGCCGCACAAGATCGGCTGGCATTTTGGGATCAACAGGCTGAAAGATTGCACTGGGATGAGAAATGGACCCAAACCCTCGACTGGGATGACGCACCTTTTGCCAAGTGGTTTGTGGGCGGAAAAATTAATGCTGCATACAACTGTGTCGACCGACATGTTGAAAACGGCAACGGCGACCGAATCGCTTTTCACTTTGAGGGTGAACCAGGTGACACCGAAACAATCACCTACCGCGATTTACAGAAACGCGTAAACCAAGCAACCAACGCACTGGTCGAATTGGGCATTACCCAAGGTGACCGTGTTGCAATCTATTTGCCGATGATTCCCGAAGCCATTGCGGCACTGTTGGCATGTGCCCGGCTTGGCGCGATTCACTCAGTAGTTTTTGCTGGCTTCTCGGCAGAAGCTCTGCGCAGTCGTATCGAAGATGCTGACGCAAAACTTGTAATTACTTCTGATGGGCAAAACCGTCGTGGTGCCGCAATGCCACTAAAGCCTGCGGTTGATGAAGCGGTTGATCAAACTCCAAGTGTTAAAAAAGTTCTGGTTGTAAAACGCACAGGTGGTGAAGTCAACTGGAACGCTGATCGAGATGTTTGGTGGCACGAGATTGTTGATCGTCAATCCACTGAGCATCAGGCTGAGTTCTTTGACTCAGAAAATCCACTCTTTATTTTGTACACATCTGGAACAACTGGAAAACCAAAAGGCATCCTGCACACAACTGGTGGCTATCTAACGCAGGCGGCCTACACCCACCACAACGTTTTTGACTTGAAGGCAGAAACTGATGTTTATTGGTGCACCGCTGATATTGGTTGGGTAACTGGTCACTCATATGTTGTTTACGGTCCGCTAGCTAACGGTGCCACTTCTTTGATTTATGAAGGCACCCCTGACACTCCGCATAAAGCGCGTTGGTGGGAACTGATCGCCAAATACAAAGTCAGCATTTTGTATACCGCCCCGACTGCAATCCGAACCTTTATGAAGTGGGGCAAGGAACTTCCGGATGCGCACGACTTGAGCACACTGCGAGTTCTGGGTTCTGTTGGTGAACCAATTAATCCAGAGGCTTGGATTTGGTACCGCGATGTGATTGGCTCAGGCAGAACCCCAATTGTTGACACTTGGTGGCAAACCGAAACTGGTGGCATCATGATTTCACCATTGCCTGGTGTTACTAACTGCAAACCAGGTTCGGCAATGCGGCCACTTCCTGGAGTGAGTGCCGAGATTGTGAATGACTCACAAGAAGCGGTTGGTCACGGCCACGGTGGTTACCTTGCACTGACCGAACCATGGCCCGGCATGTTGCGCGGTATCTGGGGTGACAACCAGAGATACATCGAAACTTACTGGTCACGCTTCCCTGGCATCTACTTCGCAGGCGATGGCGCGAAGTGGGACGATGACGGCGCCATCTGGTTGCTTGGTCGGGTTGATGATGTGATGAATATTTCGGGCCACCGAATTTCTACAACCGAAGTGGAGTCCGCTCTGGTCTCACATCCTGCTGTAGCTGAAGCCGCTGTTGTTGGAGCCAGCGATGAAACAACCGGCCAGGGGATTGTGGCGTTTGTGATTTTGCGATCAGGCATTGAAGACGGTCCAGATCTCGTAAAAGAACTGCGAAACCATGTGGCCCACGAGATTGGGCCAATCGCCAAACCTCGCCAAATCATGGTGGTACCAGAACTACCAAAGACTCGAAGCGGAAAAATCATGCGGCGATTACTGCGAGACGTTGCTGAAAACCGCAACCTAGGTGATGCGACCACCCTCGCAGACCCCACAGTCATGAACCTGATTAGTGCCGGACTTCAATCAGCACCTACGGATTAAAGAGCGGGCGCATTAGCGCGTACTCTTGGACCATCTAGGAGGTAGAAGAATGAACTCTTCGGGCGAAAACCAAAAAGGTATCGGGGAACTGATTACATCAGTCATAGCTGATATCCAAAAGATCATTCGGCAGCAGATTGACCTTGCGGTTGCTGAAACTAAAGACTCTGCAAAAGCAGCTCTGCGAGCTTCGGTGTTAGTGATTACCGCCATCACGCTGTTTCTAGTTTCATCGCTCATGGTCGTGGTTGCTCTTGGTTTTGGATTGGCTGCGCTTGGACTTCCTTATTGGGCCGCTTTCTTGCTTGATGCGCTCATCTTTATTGTTATGGGTGTTGTGCTTCTGCTGATTGCCAAAGGAAACGCAAAAAAGGTAAAACTGCCAACCAAGTCAATGGACAACCTCGAAACTTCCGTCAACCAAATCACCGAATCGATTACTCGCTCAAAACTGATTGACTGATATGGCAAAAGACCGAGTCCCCGCATGGGATTCTGTAATTCGAGCAGAGGGTCCCTGGGAACACCTAGACCTGGCGGCGAATACCGCTCGCTTTCATTTGGTTACTGCTGGCGAAGGCCCACTAGTTGTTTTGCTTCATGGGTTTCCAACTTTCTGGTGGACGTGGCGAAATCAAATTCCAGCAATTGCAGCGGCTGGTTACAAAGTGGTTGCGATGGATCTTCGAGGTTACGGTGGAAGCGACAAAACTCCTCACGGTTATGACCCAATGACACTTGCTGCAGATGTAGTTAGTGTCATCAGAGGTTTGGGCTATCCAGAGGCGACAATTGTTGGACAAGGTTGGGGCGGCTTACTGGCTTGGTCAGCAGCGGCGATGTATCCCGAAGCAGTCACCGCAATCGCACCAGTGTCAATGCCGCATCCAATTCGGTTACGCCGTGCAATCTTGCGCGATACCGTTCAACGCAAAGCACTCTCCTATGTCTACGCTTTTCAAATTCCGTTGTGGCCTGAGTACCAACTAACAAAAAACAAAGCGAAAAAAGTTGGTGAGCTTCTACGCGCGTGGTCCGGCAGTGAATGGCCCGATGACAAAACTGCAAATGTTTTTCGAGCTGCGATGCTAACCAAAGCAAGCGCACACTGTGCCCTCGAGTACCACAGGTGGGCACTACGTTCAGCTGTGCGAGCAGATGGTCGACGTTTTCAACGGTTGATTAGACGACCAATCGTTTGCCCAGTTTTGCAGTTTCATGGAGAACTTGATTCCAGTATCAGCGTACGAAATGCATCGAACTCAGGTGATCACGTAAATGGAACTTACGAATGGCAAGTGATTGCTGGGGTTGGCCATTTCCCGCACGAAGAAGCAGCTACCGAATTCACCGACATTCTTGTGCGCTGGTTGAAGCGGACAGTTCCTAGCCCGCTATCAGGGACCAGCTGACTCATCAGCTAGCGGGATAAACCGACTCTCATCCCAGTCTTGACTGAATCCGAGCTCTGACAAAAGCTTGTCGAGTAAGCCGCCAGTAAATCCCCAAACTATTAAATCTTGTACTAAAAATGCCGGGCCAACAAAACCTGACTGATGCCTTACTCGATAACGGTTTTCTGGATTTACTAGATCTGCAATCGGAATTCGTTCAACCCGAGCAACTTCGCCTAAGTCTTGCGGCGATACCGGATGAGGCTCGCGCCACCAAGCCAACACCGGGATCACTGCGTAACCTGAAACTGGGACCCACAAACGTGGTAGCGTTCCCAAAACTTCAACCGAATCAGGCTGCAGCCCGATTTCTTCGTTTGCTTCGCGCAATGCCGCAGCCACCGCATCTTCATCAGTGTCATCAATCGCACCACCAGGAAACGCAGGTTGGCCTGCGTGATTTCTTAAAGTGTCAGCACGTTGAATGATCACCAAATCTAGAAAGCCATTTGTTTCAGCAAACAAAATCAGTACAGCACCTTCTCTGCCAGAAAAATCCAACGGCGGAACAAAGTGACTCAGATCTAGAGCTTTGATTTCTGGAAGTCGTTGGGTGATTGCGTCAACCCAATCTGGCCGACTCACAATTTCAACCCAAGATGTGCTTGCACTAAATCTTTTAGTTCGGTCATTCCGGAGATTGCACCAAACTCTCGATGCACAATCACACCAGACTCATCCACAAATAGTGTGGTGGGTGGGGCGGTAAATCCAAGCTCTCCACGCAACAAACCATCCGGATCCTCGAGACTTGGAAGATCCACTCCCCAATTCACAGATCCGGCAATCGCTTGGGATGTTTCATCCATCATTGCAATCCCCAAAACTGTTACGTACTCTCCATAGAGTTCATCAAACAGTTGCATGACTGGCATTTCTTCGCGACAGGGCATGCACCAAGACGCCCACACTGGGATTAGCAGCGGTCCTTTCAGCGAGGACAAGTTAACCTCGGAATCGCCTTGCAAACATTCAACCATTAGATCTGGCAGCTCACCTGTCTTCGCAGGCAAGGTGGTGAACTCGGCGCAGTCCCGAATTGCAGGTACTTGGGTAGGCGCTGCACTCTGGGTTGGACTCGTGCTGGTGGCACAACTAGCAAGCATCACTGCAGACATGAATAAAACAAATTGCTTTTTCATCCTCGTCCCTCAGTTCGAACTAGTTTGACTGCTTTTATAGGGTCAGTTTCGCCTGTCCCAAAGCCCTTGCACAAATCCGCAACCGGACAAGCGCCACAAGCTGGGTTCCGGGAATGGCAGATGCGCCGACCATGCCAAATCAACACATGCGAAAGCGGAGTCCACGCATTTGGTTCAAACAACCGCATAACATCTTGTTCAACTTTTTCTGGATCTTGGTGTTTGCTCCAGGCAAACCTACGCGACAGTCGGCCGAAGTGTGTGTCAACCGTGATCCCTGGCACATCAAAGGCATTGCCCAGAACGACATTGGCGGTTTTTCTACCAACACCGGGCAGAGTCACTAACTCCTCTAACGAATCTGGTATCTCTCCCCCATAAACTTCACAAACTCGAGCGGCCATTCCTAACAACGAGTTGGCCTTACTTCGAAAAAACCCAGTAGAAGAAATGATGGTTTCTAAGTCATCTCGTTTTGCAGCAGCTAACGCTTCTGCATTTGGATATTTCCCAAACAATGTTGGAGTCACCGCATTGACGCGCTTATCGGTGCATTGCGCGGAAAGAATTGTGGCAACCAACAACTCGTATGGATTTTGAAAATCTAACTCACATTTTGCATCTGGGTAAGTCGCTTCAAGGATTTCCCAAATCGCTTCAGAATTCTGACGCTTCTGCGGAGAGATTCTGGAAACTCGTTTTTTTGCAACCATCAACGTTTACCGAGCTCGGCGCTGCAACCGTTCTAGATCTAGAATCGAAACAGATTTCTGCTCAACCCGAATCCACTCACGTGAGACAAAATCAGCCAACGCTTTGTTAACGGTTTCGCGGGATGCGCCGACCAGTTGTGCCAACTCCTCTTGGGTCATGTCGTGCACAACCAGCATTTCACCACCATTAACGGTGCCAAACTTGTCTGCCAAATCCAACAATGCTTTGGCAACCCGAGCAGGGACATCACAAAAAATTAGATCTGCCATTGAATCTTCAGTACGACGTAATCGTCGAGCCAGGGCCTGCAGCAATTTTTCAGCAACTTCAGGACGAGTCATCATCCATGATCGCAGTTGATCTCGAGTCAAACTCAAAACTCGAGCATCCGTCAGTGCTACTGCTCCCGCAGTGCGAATTCCTGAGTCAAAAACTGAGAGCTCACCAAACATATCGCCTGGCCCCAAAACACCCAACAGAGTTTCTCGACCGTCATCGGCTCGATGAGATAGCGTGATTTTGCCTTGCATGATCACAAACATGCGATCGCCTGGTTCGCCTTGCTCAAAGAAAACTTCACCCCGACGAGCTTGAATCTCCATCATGCTAGCTCGCAGTGCATCTGCTGCTTCTACATCAAGCGCCGCAAAAAGTGCGGCTTGATTAATCGGTGTTGTCATGTTTTCTCTTTTCGAGTTGGACTAACGTACTTCGACAATCATTTCAATTTCAACGGGTGCATTAAAAGGTAGTGATGACATGCCAACTGCTGAACGTGCATGCAGTCCGGCGGCTCCAAAAATTTCACCTATAAGTTCGCTGGCGCCATTGATGACGAGCGAATGACTTGTGAAACTTGATTCACAGGCGACAAATCCTGTTACCTTCACAATTCTTTCCACTCGATCTAGATCACCCACCACACTTTTAATGGCAGCCAATGCATTCAAAGCTGACTGCTGCGCACACTGTTGCGCAATCTCAAGTGAAACCGAACCTGCGCCTTCGCCAACGAGGCCTTCAGCAATTAGCTTGCCTTCAATTGTCGGGAGTTGACCTGCTGTAAAAACCAAATTTCCAGTCTGAATTGCTGGCACATAAGCGGCTAGCGGCGGGGCTAATGGAGGCAGTTTCATTCCAAGTTCGTTGATGCGATTCTCGATTGTAGACATTTAGCCTCTTTCCTTGTGCACAGCCTAGGCTGTACTCATGAAAGCCAAAAGTTCAATGGCCTCGGTATGGGTAATCTACCTTGGATTGAGCGCTGCCATTGGAATCATCGTGGTTGGCATCATGCTTCCGTTCATAGCGCTGTTTGGGCTCATAACTAATGGTGGAATCGCAAGTTTTCAGTCAATTCCTTCGGTTTTGAGCAAGCCACCTCTTGCCCAGCAGACGGTTGTGCAGGCTGCAGATGGCACGCGAATTGCGACTCTCTTCTTTCAAAATCGCATCGAGGTGAATCTCGAAGAGATAAGTCCGGTGATGCAAGATGCCATCATCGCGATTGAAGACACTCGCTTTTATAGTCATGCAGGATTTGATTTGCGCGGAACAATTCGTGCAATCATCAGTACGACAACTGGTGGTCAAGTACAGGGTGGCTCAACAATCACGCAGCAGTACGTTAAGAACTTATTGATTGCCAGTGCAGACACTGATGAAGAAGTAGCAGCTGCTACCACTCGCACTCCGCAACGAAAACTGCAAGAGATTCGATACGCCCTCGCCCTAGAAAATCGATTGACTAAATCGCAGATTTTGGAAGGCTACTTAAACATTGCGTACTTTGGTGCTGGCGCATACGGAATTGAAGCTGCATCCCAAAGGTATTTCTCAAAACCAGCAGCGAACTTAAATCTTGCTGAAGCATCACTTCTTGCTGGATTAGTTCAACAGCCCTATGGCTATGACCCGCTGCGATTCCCGTCGGCTGCTGAAAATCGCCGCGATATTGTGTTGAATCGGATGGCCGAACTCGATTACATCACCCGAGAACAAGCAGATGTCGTAAAAGCACAACCGATTTCGGAAATCCTGGAGCCCTCTGAACGAGCAAATGGTTGCACTTCTTCAATCGCACCTTTTTATTGCGACTATGTTGTTCAGTTCATTCGTTCAAACCCAGTCTTTGGAAACACGCTTGCAGAAAGAGATGCGCTTCTGCGTCAAGGCGGGCTGGTAATCACTACTTCGATAGATCTTGCAACGCAAAAGGCTGCACAGAAAGCTGTCAACAAAACCATTCCAATCACTGACCCAAGCGGTAAAGCGGCCGCAATCACGATGATTCAACCCGGTACGGGCAACATTTTGGCAATGGCGCAAAATCGAAAATGGGGAACTGAAGGTTTAG
>JBIKSQ010000049.1:0-8634 GCA_044348555.1 Candidatus Nanopelagicales bacterium
CGCTGCGACTAGCCTGTGCCTGTGACCATGCAAATCTCGCCCTCAATCCTCTCTGCTGACTTTGCCAATCTTGAGGCTGAATGTAAGCGGGTGGCTGGGCATGCTGACTGGTTGCATGTTGATGTGATGGACAACCATTTTGTTCCAAATCTAACTATCGGCCTGCCAGTTGTGGAGAGTCTTGTTGCTGCTGTAACCACTCCGATTGACTGTCATCTTATGATCGCAAATCCAGAGCGATGGGCAGCCGGCTACGCCGAGGCTGGAGCAAAAAGCGTGACTTTTCATTTGGAGGCAGCAACCAACCCCCGCGAAGTGATTGCCAGCATTCGGCAAGCCGGGGGACTAGTCGGAGTCGGATTGAAACCAGGCACCGACTTTGCCGATGTGGTTGAGTTTTTGCCACAGATAGACATGTTGTTGATTATGACCGTGGAACCGGGATTCGGTGGGCAAAGTTTCATGGCCGAAATGCTGCACAAAGTTAAGCAGGCCCGTGAACTTATAAACAAAGATGATTTGAAACTTGTGATTCAAGTTGATGGTGGCGTAAGTGCTAATTCGATTGAACGCTGTGCCGATGCTGGTGCTGATGTTTTTGTTGCGGGAAATGCTGTATACAAAACTGACAATCCAGCAGCAGCGATTGATCAACTCCGACAGCTCGCAGTTCAGAGTCATCAAAACAGCTGGTGGTGTAAACATTGAGTGTTTCGGCGACTGAAATTCAACATCTTGAAGAATTGGTAGAAGTTGTTTCAAACTCACCTGTTCGAACAACTCCTAATCCACGGGTTGGCGCACGAATTTTGGATGTTAACGGAAAAGTTGTTGGCGAAGGTATCCACGGCATGGATGGCAACAAGCACGCTGAAGTCATCGCTTTAGCTCAAGCAGGGGCTGCTGCACGAGGTGGCACTGCAATCGTCACGCTAGAACCTTGCAACCACACCGGTAAAACTGGACCTTGTTCGCAAGCGCTAATCGACGCAGGTGTTTCACGCGTCGTTTATGCAGTCGATGACACAGGTGTTGCGGCAGGTGGAGCGGAATATTTACAGCAATCTGGAGTTGTATGCGAAAAACATTTTTTGGCTGAAGCTGATGCATTAGTAGAACCATGGTTGCATTTTCAATTCACCGGAATGCCGTATGTAACTTTGAAAATCGCAACCACACTTGATGGGTTCATCGCTGCCGCAGATGGAAGTTCTCGTTGGATCACGGGTGAGTCTGCTCGCGAGCACGTTCACAAGTTGCGAGCTCGGGTGGATGCGGTTGCGGTTGGGACTGGAACGGTATTAGCTGATGATCCAGCACTGGATGTGCGCCTCGCTGGCGATTGGCCACAGCCACAGATTTTTGTTTTAGGCAAGCGCAAACTCCCTTCAGGATTGCGAATTGGGGATGGTTACACCCAGATTGAAAACCATGATCCGGTTTCCCAACTACAAACAATGGCAACCGCGGGTATTCAGCATGTGATGCTTGAAGGCGGTGCAAAAGTGGCCAGTGCATTTTTAGCAGCCGGTTTGGTCGACCAACTTATCTGGTTCACCGCACCAAAAATTCTAGGTTCAGGCGAATCTGCAGTTTCCGATCTAGGTATCAACGCAATCACTGATGCCCAGTCCTGGACTGTCTATAAGTCCAGCCAGTTCGGCCCAGATCGAATGCTTGATATGCGTCCAATGCGCACAACGGACTAGCCTTACACCAACTGAAGGAGAATTTTGTTTACAGGGATTGTCGAAGAACTCGGCACTGTCGTCTCGTTACGGCTGCTTGAGGACTCTGCAACCATTGCTGTGCATGGCCCATTAGTGACATCAGATGCACAGCATGGAGCATCTATTTCGGTTAATGGTGTCTGCTTAACTGTCACCTCGCTAAACGATGAAGAATTCACCGCGGATGTAATGCTGCAGACCCTCAACCTGACAAATCTTGGTTCGCTAGCAGTCGGTGATCGGGTCAACCTTGAGCGGGCGATGCGCGCTGATTCCCGTTTTGGGGGTCACGTTGTGCAGGGACATGTTGATTCAATGAGTCGAGTTTTGAGTCGCACTCCAAGCGATATGTGGGAAGTTGTTAGATTTGAAATGCCTACAGCTATTGCCAAATACATTGCCAAGCAGGGTTCTATTTCAATTGATGGAATCTCGTTGACTGTTTCTGATTTAGGGGATGACTGGTTTGAAGTTTCCCTGATTCCCACCACCTTGAATTTGACCACATTAGGTACTAAAAAAGTTGGAGAGAGTGCGAATCTAGAAACAGATGTGCTCGCCCGACATATAGAGCGGATTATTCAGGTGACTGGGAAATGACATTGCGACTTGATTCAGTTGAATCTGCAATTGCCGATCTGGCAAAAGGCAAAGTAGTAGTAGTAGTTGATGATGAAGATCGCGAGAATGAGGGAGATCTCATTTTTGCGGCATCGTTGAGTACTCCTGAGTTAATGGGCTTTATGGTTCGTTATTCCAGTGGCGTGGTTTGCGTTCCAATGAAGGGCGAGCTGCTTGATGAGTTGAATATTCCACCGATGACTGCAGTAAACGAGGATCAAAAAGGAACCGCGTATACAGTCTCAGTTGATGCCAAAGTTGGAGTTGATACTGGAATTTCAGCAGCAGATCGTTCGCTCACTGTGAACTTGCTTGCTGATGCCAAAGCCACCGCGAATGATTTCACGCGTCCAGGTCACATCTTTCCGCTTCGCGCTGTGAAAGGCGGAGTGCTTCGCCGCGCTGGCCACACTGAAGCGGCCGTGGATTTAATTGAGCTTGCGGGCTTACCGCCAGTTGGCGTTATCTGTGAACTCGTACATGACGATGGTTCAATGATGCGGGCACCTGCATGTCGAGATTTTGCTGACGAACATGATTTGAAAATGATTTCAATCGCAGATTTGATTGAGTTTATTCGGCACCAAGATTCGCAAGTTCAGTATGTAGCAACTTCTAAGCTGCCAACCGAGTTTGGTGAATTCAATGCGATTGGGTACCGCTCGAAACTCGATGGAATTGAACATGTCGCGCTCGTTATGGGTGAAATCGGCAATGGGGAAGAAGTGCTCGTTCGGGTTCATTCTGAATGTCTGACTGGTGATGTGTTTTCGTCTAGACGGTGTGATTGTGGCCCACAGCTGCATGCGGCACTAAAGCAGATCGCAAAAGCAGGTCGAGGTGTTTTGCTCTACATGCGCGGACATGAGGGTCGTGGAATCGGTTTGCTTGCCAAGCTGCAGGCCTACGAACTCCAAGAGCGGGGCTTTGACACGGTTGAAGCAAATATTGAACTGGGAATGCCAGCAGATGCACGTGATTATGGAACCGGTGCACAGATTCTGGTGGACCTTGGTATCAAAACAATGCGACTGTTAACCAACAACCCAGCAAAGCGCGCCGGCCTTGAAGGTTGGGGCCTTTCAATCGTTGAGCGAGTACAGATTGAGATCGAGCCAACCGCTGACAATGCTGGCTACTTGCGAACCAAGCGTGACAAAATGGGTCACGACTTGAAGATGGAGAATTAACATGTCAGGTGCTGGAGCTCCAGAAATTTTGCCCACAGGCAATGGTCGAACAGTTGCGATCATTGCGGCTAGTTGGCACGAAGAAATTATGAACGGACTCATTAATGGCGCTGAACGCGCCTGTGCCGCCACAGGTGCGACCGGCGTTCTGTACCGAGTTCCAGGAACTTTCGAGTTGGCTCTTGCGGCGCAAAAAGCAGCCACTGCTGGCTATGACGCAGTTATTGCACTTGGTGTGGTCATTCGTGGAGATACACCGCATTTTGATTATGTCTGTAGCGCTGCAACCGACGGTTTAAATCGAGTTGCGCTCGATACTGGCGTGCCAGTGGGCTTTGGGCTTTTGACCGTTGATGATGAAGCTCAAGCGGTTGCGCGTGCAGGTGTGGCTGGCTCGAAAGAAGACAAGGGCTTCGAAGCCACCGTAGCAGCGCTTGCTCTACTAGAAACTGTGGAATCAATTCGGCTTTAAGGCCGTCCAATCACATTATTTAGTCCTCTAAACTTTGCCGGTGAAAACCTTCGATGCGCTCTGGAGCGAACTCTCAGAAAAAGTTGCCGTAAATGACCCTGGTTCAAAATCGGTTGAACATGTGGCTGCCGGAGTACACGCGGTTGGCAAAAAAGTAGTAGAAGAGGCAGCCGAAGCTTGGATGGCCTGCGAGCATGAATCTGATGACCGCGCAGCTGAAGAGATCTCTCAACTGCTTTATCAAATTCAAGCACTCATGTTGGCCCGAGGAATTTCCCTCGAAGACGTTTATCGGAAGTTGTGAAATGTTACGTGTAGCTATTCCAAACAAAGGACAACTTGCCGAGCCCGCAAAAGAGATGTTGCGAGAAGCTGGTTACTTACAAAACTCTTCAACTGAAAAATTGGTAATTCACGATCCAATAAACGACGCTGAGTTTTTCTTCTTACGTCCAAAAGACGTCGCTACGTATGTGGGAAGTGGAAAACTTGATGTCGGCATAACTGGCCGCGACATGTTGTTAGATTCTTTGGCGACAGCTGATGAAATGTTGGAGCTTGGTTTCGGTGGATCAACTTTTCGCTTGGCAGCGCCTAAAGGAACCGCTAAGTCTGTAAAAGATTTAAATGGCAAGCGGATTGCATGCTCGTACCCAACCCTGTTGCAGCGTTGGCTAGATGAGAATTCAATCTCTGCAACCATTGTTAAGTTGGATGGCGCTGTAGAGAATGCGGTCGCACTTGGAGTTGCAGACTGGGTAGCGGATGTGGTTGCAACCGGTACAACACTTCGGCAAGCGGGTCTAGAAGTAATTGGCGAACCGTTGTTGCAATCTGAAGCGATCGTTATCCAACGCTCAGGTAGTGAAATCAATCCGGCTGTGGAAACGCTGCTGCGGCGGCTTAATGGTGTGATGGTTGCGCGGGCATACGTGTTGGTGGATTACGACATTCGGCGTGAGTTGTTGGCTCCTGCTTGCAAAGTCACACCTGGAATTGAATCGCCCACGATTTCAGACTTGGCCGATCCGGCTTGGGCTGCGGTACGAGCAATGGTTGCAAAGAGTGAAGTACATGGAGTGATGGACACTCTTTACGATCTAGGCGCCAGAGGAATTATTGTCACTGACATTCACGCGTGCCGACTGTGACCCAGTTCGGAAATGAAGTCCTAACTTCCGATTTTCCAGATGACGATGGTGCGGTTGATGAAAATGTTTTGGCCGCACTTCAGAGTTTTGCAATATCCCCAGGTGTCGCAACCCGCGCTCTCGTAGTTAGTCAACTTCGTGGGACTCGCTTGCTTGTGCCGGTGGTTGCGATGGTTGTTGAACGGGCAGCTGATGGCAGTGACAAGAAAAGTGAAATTCAACAGGTTTACTTCGAATCCGACGATGGTCGCCATGCAACTTTAGCTTTCGCATCACTAGCTGCCTTACAGAATTGGGATCCACTAGCTCGGCCGATTCCACAATGGGCCGAAATGGTTGCAGCCAATGCGCTGGAGATTGGACATGATGCGCTGATTTTGGATTTTGCCGAAAATCATCGAATTGCTCTGACTAAACCAGACTTAATAGCGCTGACTACTCCGGGCGAGTAAAGCTCAGCCCGAATCCAAAAATCATCGTTACGGTGCTACGTAGCCGGTATATCGCTCACCAGGGCCAACACCGGGTTCATCTTGCACGAGGCTGTAATGCCGAAACGCTTGCTGGAGTTGCTTCAATGTGTCGCGCAAAGTCGCCGCATGAGTTCCGGAGTGCTGAGCTGAGCCGTCCACAAGGCCTGCTAGAGCCTCAATCAGGATCCGGGCTTCGGCTAGGTCACGAGAGTCCTCGCCACCTTCAAACAGGCCCAACTTAACCGCGCAAGCAGTTGCTAAATCAGCAACATGCCGCCCAATGATTGCTATGGCAGCCAGCTGGTTGAGGTCCCCAACAGCGTCGATTACCTCGGAGAGGTCGGGATTGGATTTTGCGGTGGAGTCAGTCATAGGGCTACACTTACACGCAGACCCGTCATTCCACCAGTTGGGGTGACCAGCAAGCGGATTAAGTTCCCACCTCCACCCTCAGGGTGATGGTCAGGTCGGTAACACCTAAGACTAAAGGTGCTTTGCCTGCTTGCTGTGCGAGCAGGCTTTTTGTTTGCTCGCTGGACCCCGGTAAACAAAGGAGTAATCATCAGCGTAGAACCACGCATCAATGATCGGATTCGGGTTTCCGAAGTTCGATTGATTGGAGCCGAAGGCGAACAGGTTGGGATTGTCAGTATCGACACCGCCCTACAAATGGCCGCCGATGCAGACCTAGATTTGGTGGAAGTTGCGCCAGATTCACGTCCACCAGTCTGCAAGTTAATGGACTTTGGAAAGTGGAAGTACGAAGCCGCTCAAAAAGCTCGTGAAGCTCGGAAGAACCAATCAAATTCGGTTGTAAAAGAAATGAAACTACGGCCGAAGATTGATGCTCACGACTATGAGACCAAAAAAACTCATATCGAGAGATTCTTAAACGCTGGTGACAAGGTAAAGATCACGATCATGTTCCGCGGTCGTGAGCAGAGCCGGCCGGAACTTGGTTTCCGACTCCTGCAAAGACTTGCTGAAGACATTACCGAAAGTGGTTTTGTGGAATCAGCACCACTGCAAGACGGCCGCAACATGGTCATGGTGGTTGCACCACTGAAGAAGAAAGCAGATGTGAAGAAGCGTCAAGCTGATGCAACTGAAACAACTGCTGAAACTGAAGTTTCTGAAGCTACCGCCTAACATAAAAGAAGAAGGAAGAAACAATGCCGAAGAACAAGACGCACTCCGGTGCTAAGAAGCGCTTCAAAGTAACTGGCACAGGCCGGATTCTGCATGAGCGCACAAACAAGCGTCACTTGCTAGAAGGTAAATCTTCTCGCCGCACCCGTCGTCTCGACGGTGTTAATGAATTGGCCCCCGGCGACTCGAAGACTGCAGCTCGTCTGCTTGGTCTTCGCTAGAAACTTTTAGAAGAAAGAGAAGGTACTTTCATGGCACGTGTGAAACGGGCGGTAAACGCCCATAAGAAGCGTCGCGCAGTTCTCGAGCAGGCTAGCGGTTACCGCGGTCAGCGTTCACGTCTTTACCGCAAGGCTAAAGAACAAGTAACGCACTCGTTGGTCTACGCATTTGCAGATCGCCGCAAGAAAAAGGGTGAGTTCCGTCAACTTTGGATCCAGCGCATCAACGCTGCATCCCGCAGTCACGGCATGACTTACAACCGCTTCATTCAGGGCCTTAAGGCTGCTGAAATCGAAGTTGACCGTCGCATGCTCGCTGAACTTGCAGTTAATGATGAAGCTACATTCGCCGCATTGGTGCAGATTGCCAAAGCAGCATTGCCAGCTGACGCTGCCTAAATAATTAGTTGCGCCCCGTGAGTCCATCTCAGGATCTTTTAGGTCCTAAATCAGATGCGGTTCGCGGGGCACAGCTGCTTTTGGAATCAAAAAACCGCCGCACTCGCAGAGAGTTCTTGGCCGAAGGCCCGCAGGCTGTTAATGCCGCTCTAGATGCCGGCTGGGTCAAGTATCTGTATGTGACTGATGATTACCAGCAATCAAACGAGCTTGACCCGCAAATTCGCACATACCAAGTCACTCCGCAGGGCTTAGCCGTTTTGGCTGAGACCAAGTCGCCGCAAGGTGTGGTTGCTGTCTGTCGGATTCCAGAAGTCGAATTAGATGACTTCAAATCTGCCACCCGCATATTGGTTGCAAGTGGCATAAGTGATCCGGGCAATCTAGGAACCATGATTCGAACAGCTGCTGCGGCCGGTTATGAGCTTGTCGTAACTACCAGTGGCTCGGCCGATGTATTCAGCGGCAAAGTGATTCGTTCAACCGCCGGAATGATTACTGCAATTCCGGTGCTTGGGGGAGTCGATCCAAACGAATTGTTGAGCTGGTTGAAAAGCAATGGGTTTGCGGTTATTGCTACCGCTAGCGAGGCCGACAAAATGGTTGCATCAGAGGCAGCCCGCGCTTTGTTGAATGCCCCGCACAGTTTGTGGATTGGCAACGAGGCCCAGGGCCTAAGTTCAGAAATTCTGCAGCAGGCCGTGACTTTGCAAATCCCGATGGAACCACATGTAGAAAGCCTGAATGCAGCAGTTGCTGCCGCAATTTGCCTGTATGCCCATAAGTTTTAGGACTTAATTCGTAGAATTGCGCCCAATAGAAGGGATCTGTGTGTCTGCACCGAACAAAAGCTTTGATCCAGTTGCTGTTTCGCCACTTAGTGCCGAGGCTGTAAAAGCGGCTGTTGCTGCAGCGATTGCTGCTTTTTCGGCAGCGACTGACTTGGAGGGCTTAAAGCAAGCCCGCTTGGCACATGCTGGCGACAAATCCCCACTTTCCATGGCAAACCGCGAAATTGGAGCGTTGCCGCCCACTGCAAAAGCTGAGGCTGGTGCTCGAGTGGGTAAGGCGCGGGCTGAAGTGAATCAAGCGCTCGCAGAACGAGAAGCTGAGCTTGAAGCTGCTGCCGAAATCCAGATGCTCGAGTCCGAGCAGGTTGATGTTTCACTAGCGGAGAACACCACGCCAGCAGGTGCTAGACATCCACTTTCAATGACTGCGGATTTGG
>JBIKSQ010000045.1:0-9059 GCA_044348555.1 Candidatus Nanopelagicales bacterium
TTGCCTTGAACTTAAAGTTTTCTTCAACCCAATCCAAGTGAGCCTGAAACTCTGCCTGGAAAAGCACTTTAGGGGAGTGCCACGGTTTTGCTGGCCCTGCCCAGTGAACGATTTTGGGAGATTCACAAACATCTTGGCTCGGAATGAAATTCCACTCTATCGGCAGCCGCAGAATTCTTTGTCCAGCATAAATATTCAAAACATCTTGATCATTAAGGTTGCAATGTTCAACCAAGTACAGATGGTTCTTGCTGAATTCATCTCGCCGCATAGCTTTTAGATTCATCACAATTACACCTGCATTTATTGGATGGGTGTTAACTACATCTTTAGTAATCAGCATCTCACGCTGAAAATTCGAAGCCAGGTCGAAGCTCATTCTTTTAGATGCCAGCAATGTCAGTTTCGTCAAATCACTCCACAAATCTGAGGTAGAGGTTTTCCCCATTAAAACTGACTCACCGAACTCAATCGCATTCAGTTCTAACAAATCAGCCCGAACCAAAATGTCAGTGTCCAAGTAAATTAACTTATCCAAATCCTGCAATAGCTCGGGAACAATCAAGCGGTCCATGGTTGAAACGGTTATGTGCCGTAGCGTCTTTACGTTATCGCCATAGTCGACTGAGTCAAAACTATAAAAATGAAAGTTGAAACGTTCGAACTTTTGACTCATTTGCTGAAGGAGGTCGCTGTCGAATCCTCTGCAAAAAACATGAACATCGGCGGTAGCTTTGGTGTGACTCTCGATGGACTTCAAGACGGTTGGAAGGTATTTAACTAGATTTTGATCAAGCGCAAATCCAAGTTGCAGGTGGTCGTTCGACGGAGAAACGATTCCAAACGATTCCTTTGTCTGCTTCACTTCCCTTACGGTTGCTTCAACATCAATTGAGGTCGTGGGCAACGTAATCGGTGTTGCCAGTTTCGCCTCTGTAGCGATTAAGTCCAGGGCGCAGATTTCTTGCCAGTGGGCGTAGATATCGGCCTTTGTTGCGCCGCTAAGAATCTTTTTTAATATCGATTCAAGCTTCAAGTTCAAATTTGATCGCATGGCTTCAAACTCAGATTCCGTTAGGCCCATGAGGCCGTCAAATCTAGGGTCTGCCATGTAGTTTGGTCGTAGTTCAACTTTGTAACCAATTGATCTTGAAGGTAAGTAGCTATGCAGCCGGCTAGTTTGGATAAGTTCGAATTTTTCATAACTTTCTAGAAGTTCAAATGCCGCCTTAACACCTTCGGCAAATGAAATTTCCCGAACTGACTCAAGCTCCTGTTTGGCAGTAGTTACTTGGTAATCCTTTGGCGGGCGCTGAGCTTTATGCGCATCGACTTGAATGACAGTTTTTGCCTCAGGTTTTTTTGGTTTGGCAAAAACTTGACCGATTGTCGTGGTGATGCATCCGGAGAAGAACGCAGAGATTCCTCGAGAGCGCAAAAGATATGTGGTTCGCCAATCTCTGCAGCCAATCGGGGAGTGTGCTTTGAGGTAATCCACGGCGGCGTCGGTCAGCATGGATGAGTCGGTCACGTTGAATGAAATGAAAATTGGATTGAGGTCTGGATTGAATGGAAAGTCTGGCTCACCATCGAATGGTGTGTGCAGGAACCACCCGTTGCTGATGATCCAGGTGTCAGGTTGGAATTGTTCCCAGTTTGAGTTGTCGCGATGGGCTGTCTGAATCGAAACCTTAATGGGATTTGTCTTGATTAAATTTGCTGCTTTTTGTCGGTTGCGGACTAACTCGATTACATCAAGGACTTCTGAGTCGCCGACAAATTCCACGTCTGCAAACCTTGTCAAGTGACCTAAAGCCGCGATTGATTGCGTGTAGTCGCCGATGTTTTTTGATGACTTCTCAAGTTCAATGCTCTTATAGTCAAAAACTGCAAAATTGATATCAGAGGTGAATTCTAATTTTTTGAAGGTTGCAAATTCAGCGAGTCGAGCCAGTACTTTCTGGTCGGCTTGAGACAGGAGTTCTGGTTTAACTATTGCTAGTAGCGAGCGCAATGCTTTTGGATTTTGCACTCCTGCTGCAATTTTGGATAGTTCGAAAAGTTGTTGGGCGGACGCATTTGCAACAAGAGCATCAATCGATGCTAACGCCAGTGACGGATCTGCCCGCAAGGTCGTGGCAAAGAATTCCAATGGGGCTGCCGCGATTGACTTGGCGTGACCAATTTGCGAAAAAATTTCGAAAGCTGAATTATAAAAACGGCGCACTGCCAGTAATCGGGCTTTCGCAATCCACCCAGATTCTTCGGTGGTCGGGTTTTCAATCAGATTTTGCGCAAGCGATTGGAGCTTGGTCCAATCCTGTCCATTCAAATTGGTGGAAACTAGTCTGTGTGTGATTTCTTCAAGTGAGAAGCCCGAAGCCGCCAAGTCAAAGAGTTGTGAGTCAATTGAAGCTTGATTTTCAAGAATGGCTATCTCGGATTTCAACTCTTGCTTCAAATCGTTGAATTTTTCGTTCGCAGCATGATTCGCGAGATTTACAGCAACTTTAGTTCTTCGGCTCGGGACTAATTGGTTTGCGATCTTGACTAGAACGTCGCGCGGGCTCAACATTTTGCACCATCTTCCAAGGATGTCGTTATGTTAATACCCAGAATGGGCCGTCCACGACCGATTTGGTTGTGACTCTGAAAAGTTTCGTGCCTCAAATTTAGTTGCCGGCCGTTGAAAGTGGATAGTTGATTGAAAAGCCAAAAACCTCGGGATTTCCCGAGGTCTTCTAGGTTGGAGCGGGTGACGGGAATCGAACCCGCACAGCCAGCTTGGAAGGCTGGAACTCTAACCGTTGAGCTACACCCGCGTGTAAAGCCAAGTATGCCATGATGTACAGTTCGGCCGTCACTGCGGGGCGTAGCGTAGTGGCTAGCGCGCCTGCTTTGGGAGCAGGAGACCGGGAGTTCGAGTCTCCCCGCCCCGACCAGTAACAGGAAGCCACCGCCGAATAGGCGGTGGCTTCTTTCAAAGGAAACCGGGAAGGGTTCTCATGAATATCGAAGTTGAAAAGTTGTCTGAAACCGCGGTGAAGTTGAGCATTTCAGTTCCGTTCACCGAACTTGAAGCCGATATCCAAAAAGCATATGTTCGGATTGCAAAGTCCGTAAACATTCCTGGCTTTCGCAAAGGCAAAGTTCCAACCTCGATTATTGATCAGCGTTTTGGTCGGGCAGCAGTTTTAGAAGAGGCTTTAAATCAAGCTGTTCCTGCTGCCTATGAAAAAGCAGTTATTGAAAAAGGCTTAAAGCCAGTCGCACAGCCGAGGATTGATGTGACGGAACTTAAAGATGGCGACCGAGTTGATTTTGTAGCCGAAGTTGATGTTCGCCCAGAATTTGATTTACCCGCTTATGGCTCTTTGAAAATTGAAGTTGATGCGGTTGAACTGAGCGATGAAAAAATCGCTGAACAAATTGATGCCCTACGAGGCCGATTTGCCACATTAAACACAGTTGATCGAGTTAGTCAAGATGGCGATTTACTCTTGATTGACATCGCAGGGGACCTAGAAGGCGAAGCCATCGCGGATCTAAATGCAAACGCACTTTCTTACGAGCTAGGTACTGACGGAATGCTGCCTGGTTTTGATGAAGCCGTGCGCGGTGCAGCGAAAGATGAAACACGCGTATTTGATTTCGTTCCTGAAGCCGGCGAACATGCATCCAAGACCATCAAGGTCACGGTTAATGTAAAAGCGGTTCGAGAACGGATTTTGCCTGAACTAAATGATGACTTTGCACAGCTTGCTTCTGAATTCGACACTGTCGCTGAACTAAAGGCGGATGTTGAGCAACGACTGGGTCGGCTCAGCCGGCTTGAGCAGGGATATCAAGCCCGAGACAAAGTGCAGGCTGCAATTCTTGAAGCGGTTGACATTCCACTACCAGAAGCTCTGCTGCAGTCTGAAATTGATGACCACTTTAAAGATGGTCACGGCGATGAAGAACATAAGAATGAATATGTTGAAAATGCCCGTAAATCAATGATTGCCCAATTCGTTTTTGACAAAATTGCGGAAGTTGAAGAACTTCAAGTCTCTGAAGCCGAACTATCCACTTGGCTAGTGCAGCAAGCGCCTCGATACAACATGACCCCACAGGATTTTGCAGACGCGCTAGTTAAAAGCGGTGGAGTTCAGATGGCTGTGGCAGATGTTCGTCGTGCCAAAGCGATTGAAGTTGTCTTGAAGTCAGCTCAGGTCGTGGACAGCAACGGCAAGATTGTTAATCTTGAAGATCTCGATCAGGATCTAGCAGCCTTCAATCAGTAAATGTTCGCTCTAAGCGAAATGGCTGGCATTCACTCAGTGAATGTCAGCCATTCTCGCTATGGTCACCCTATTAAATAGGTTTAGGAGTGAACCCGATGGAAATCATGCGTGGACCAGCTATGGCCGCTGCCAGTTTTAATGACTGGGTTGATGAGCGACTTTTGCGAGAACGAATCATTTGGCTTGAAGGCGAAGTGCGCGACGACAACAGCAACCGCATTGTCAAGCAGCTGCAGGTTTTGAGCGCGGAAGATCCAGAAAAGGACATCACGCTATACATCAACTCACCTGGTGGATCAGTTTCTGCCGGCATGGCGATTTACGACGCAATGATGTTGATTCCTAACGATGTTTCGACCGTCTCGATGGGACTTGCAGCTTCGATGGGGCAGTTCCTGCTTTGCGCTGGTGCACCCGGTAAGCGATTTGCAACACCAAACACCCGCGTCATGATGCACCAACCACTTGGCGGCATCGGCGGAACTGCATCTGATATCAAAATTCAGGCCGAGCAAATGTTGCAGCTCAAAAAGAAACTAGCGCAGTTGATTGCTGAACACAGCGGTCAACCGCTTGAACGCATTGAAGCTGATTCTGACCGCGACCGTTGGTTCACTGCTGAAGAGGCAGCGGAGTATGGGTTGATTGACCAAGTTATTCGCAACCAAAAGGCAGGCAAGAAATGAGTCTTGAAAGCAAAGCCCTAGAAGCGGCAATCCGAACATCGGGAATGCGACCAGGCGAAATCTCGTCTCGTTATGTTTTGCCAGAGTTTCGTGAGCGGACCGCAAACGGTGAACGCGTTAACAATCCTTACAGCAAATTATTCGAGGAGCGAATTGTTTTCTTGGGAGTCCAGGTTGATGATGCATCAGCTGATGACGTAATGGCACAGTTGCTCTGTCTTGAATCCATGGATCCAGATCGCGAAATTCAAATTTACATCAACTCACCTGGTGGATCGTTCACTGCGATGACGGCTATTTACGACACTATGCAGTTCATCAAGCCACTTGTCACCACTGTTTGCTTGGGTCAGGCTGCTTCGGCAGCTGCACTGCTGCTTGCAGCCGGTGCCCCTGGAAAGCGTTTCGCACTTCCACATGCTCGAATCTTGATTCACCAGCCTTACACCGAAGGTGGTGGCCAGGGCTCAGATATCGAAATTCAGGCAAACGAAATTCTGCGGATGCGAACTGAAATGGAAACAATTTTGGCTCGCCACACGCTGCAGCCACTTGAACAAATTCAGCGCGATATCGAACGTGACAAAATCCTTACTGCGGACATGGCAAAGGAATACGGAATCGTTGACTCTGTAATCCAAAGCCGTAAAGCAACCAAGTAGATTTCTAAAGATAGGTATTTCGAATGGCGAAGGTAGGCGAAAGTAGCGACTTGCTCAAGTGCAATTTCTGCGGAAAAAGCCAGAAGCAAGTTAAAAAGCTAATCGCGGGCCCAATGGTCTACATCTGCGATGAGTGCATTGAGTTATGCAACGAGATCATTGAAGATGAAACCAAGGAATTGCTAGCCAACGCAAATCCACTAACAAATGTTCCAAAGCCAAACGAAATTTTCGAATTCTTAGATCAGTACGTCATTGGTCAGGACCCAGCAAAAAAGTCACTTTCAGTCGCGGTCTATAACCACTACAAGCGAATCCATGCAACCGGTGGCGATGCTGGCGTGGAAATTGCAAAATCAAACATCCTGCTTTTAGGTCCAACCGGTTCAGGCAAAACTCTCTTAGCCCAGACACTGGCTCGGATGTTGAATGTGCCATTTGCGATGGCAGATGCAACCGCACTCACCGAAGCCGGATACGTGGGCGAAGATGTTGAAAACATTTTGCTCAAACTAATTCAGTCAGCGGATTTTGATATTAAAAAAGCTGAAACTGGAATCATCTATATTGACGAAATCGACAAGATTTCTCGCAAGAGTGAAAACCCTTCAATCACCCGAGATGTATCAGGTGAGGGAGTGCAGCAGGCACTTTTGAAAATCATCGAAGGTACGGTTGCTGCAGTTCCACCTCAGGGTGGTCGCAAACATCCGCATCAGGAATTTTTACAGCTTGATACCAGCAACATTCTGTTCATCGTCGGTGGCGCCTTTGCTGGTCTTGATGCATTAATCGAAAGTCGAATTGGCAAGAAGTCGCTTGGCTTCACCAGCGATTTAGTAGATTCGGCTGAAGCCAATTCTGGAAACATTTTGCAAAACGTGATGCCAGATGATTTGGTTAGATACGGACTAATCCCAGAGTTCATCGGTCGACTCCCGATTGTTGCTTCTGTTACGGCCCTAGATGAAGCGGCTTTGATCCAGGTCTTAACTGAACCTCGAAACGCTTTAGTCAAGCAGTATCAACGGCTTTTCGAATTGGATGATGTACAACTTGTATTTGAAGAATCTGCCCTTAAGGCGATTGCGCAACTTGCTACAGAACGTGGAACAGGTGCTCGTGGTCTGCGCTCAATTCTCGAAGGTGTGCTGTTGCCTGCTATGTACGACATCCCAAGCCGAAGTGACGTAAACAAAGTTGTTATCACTGCGGCCACGGTTTTGAGCGGCGAAGTGCCTTTGATAGTTTCAGAATCAAAGCAGCGAAAAGACAAATCAGCGTAAAGTTTTAAACAGAAAATGTGGTCAGGTTCGCTTTGAACCTGACCACATTTTTTATTGGCTAATCGTTTGTGGCGAGCACCGCTTCGACTGATAATTCTGTGCTTTCAACCCAAGCTGTTACAGATTTCACTCGGCCAGCTGTCAGTAAATCAGTTTCAGCGGTTCGAGCCGCTGCGATTGTTTTAGCTGGTGCTGAAATTTTGACCTGCAAGATTTCAGTCTTCATCGAAACTTGAGCATCACTCTTGGTTTTGCGGAGTAGTGCTAGTACGTCACTTACAGCATCAAGCACACTCGGATCGCCTTGTCCGTAGGCCACATCGGCAGCAACAGGCCAGGCTTGACTGTGTATCGAGCCAGTCCGCCACCATGACCAGACTTCTTCAGTTACGAACGGCAAGAATGGTGCGAAAAGCTTTAGGTATGTTTGAGTTGCAATTCCAAGTGCGAGTCGGGCACTTTCAGCGGCAGCTTCACCCGAGGCACCGTATACCCGGTCCTTAACCAGTTCTAAGTAGTCATCGCAGTAGCGCCAGAAAAACTGTTCAGTTACTTCAAGCGCTTTGGCATAGTTGAAAGCTGCGAATGCAGATGTTGCTTCTTTAACTACTTGTTCAAGTTGGGCAAGCATTGAGGCATCAAGTGCTTGGGTGATTTCGCCTTTGTCAATGTTGGCACCAAGCGAAAGTGCAAACTTTGAAGAGTTCAAAATTTTGATCGCGAGTCGCCGGCCAATTTTCATTTGACCTACATCAAATGCAGTGTCCGTTCCAGGCCGACCAGATGCTGCCCAATACCTAACTGCATCAGAGCCATGTTCATCCAGCAGGTCCATTGGAGTTACAACATTGCCTTTGGACTTCGACATTTTCTTTCGGTCTGGATCCAATATCCAGCCACTGATTGAGGCATCAGTGAAAGGCAGCGAATCAGATTCCAGATGTGCCCGAACTACGGTTGCGAATAACCAAGTTCGAATAATCTCGTGTGCCTGAGGGCGCATATCAAACGGGAACACGCGGCTCCATAAGTCGGCGTCCCGTTCCCAGCCGCCTGCAATCTGTGGCGTAAGTGAACTTGTGGCCCAGGTGTCCATGACATCTGGATCACCAATAAAACCATTAGGTTGATTGCGCTGTGATTCGGTGTAACCAGCTGGGGCATCAGCCTGCGGATCCATCGGTAGGTCTGCTTCTGATGGCGTAATTGGGGATTCATAAATTGGATTGCCAGATTCATCTAACGGGAACCACACCGGAATTGGTACTCCGAAGAAGCGCTGCCGAGAAATAAGCCAGTCACCAGTTAGTCCCTCAACCCAGTTGGTGTAACGAACTTTCATGTGGTCGGGATGCCACTTCAGTTCTCGACCGCGTTCCACCAATCGTGTGCGCAATTCGGCATCTCGGCCACCGTTTCGGATGTACCACTGTCTAGTGGTTACGATTTCAAGTGGCTTGTCACCTTTTTCAAAAAACTTAACTTGATGTGTGATTGGTCTAATTTCGCCAACCAAATCTCCGCTTGCTTGAAGCAGTTCAACCAAACGTTCTTTTGCTGTGTGCGTAGTAGCTCCAGCAATGGCTGCGTATGCAGCACGTCCTTCAGTAGTTTCAATCCATTCAGGTGTGTCCGGCAATATGCGACCATCCCAGCCGATGATGGGACGAGTCAATAGTTGCATTTCACGCCACCACGTTACGTCTGTGGTGTCACCAAATGTACAAATCATCGCTATGCCTGAACCCTTTTCAGGGTCAGCAAGTTTGTGAGCGACAACTTGTACTTCAACACCAAAGATTGGTGTCCGAACAGTTTTGCCAAAGAGTGGTTGGTAGCGCTCGTCATCTGGATGAGCTACCAGCGCAACGCAAGCTGCTAATAATTCGGGGCGAGTAGTTTCAATAAAGACTTTCTCATTGTTGTCACTACGGGTGAATCCAATTCGGTGGTAAGCGCCTGGTCTTTCCCGATCTTCAAGTTCTGCTTGTGCAACAGCTGTTCGGAAAGTCACATCCCACAAGGTGGGTGCTTCGGATTGGTAGGCCTCTCCTCGAGCCAAGTTTCGCAGGAAGGCTTTCTGACTGGTTGCGCGTGAATTGGAGTCGAGTGTTTGATACGTGTGGCTCCAATAAACTG